>RFZT01000222.1 GCA_009920585.1 bacterium | reverse complement strand
AAGCGGGCGAGGGCACACCGATCAGCGTTGGAGCTTGCTGTCGAGCATACCGACAATCTGACGAGTCTTCTCGTCTGCTTCCATCCGCTTTTTCACGAGTTTGCAGGCGTGGATGACCGTGCCGTGATCTTTGCCGCCGAAGGCGTCTCCGATATCGCAGAGCGAAGAGCTTGTATGCTGGCGGGAGAGGAACATGGCAATCTGGCGAGGGAAGGCGATGTTGGCCTGCCGACGTTTGCTGGTCATATCCGCCAACCTAACGTCGAAGTGCTCGGCCACGCGGCGTTGGATTGCATCGATCGTGATGGTCTTGCGTGCTTGCTCCTGAAAAATATCCCGCAAGAGATTCTCGATCGACTCTTGGGTGATGGGTTTTTCGCTCAAGGATATGTAGGAGGCCACTCGCATGAGGGCTCCTTCAAGGCGGCGGACGTTGTTGCGGATTTTGTCTGCTAGAAATTCAATGATCCAAGGCTCGAGCTTAAGATTGAGGCCTTCGGCCTTGCTGCGCAGAATCGCGATGCGTGTCTCGGTATCCGGTGGTTGGATTTCGGCTGTCATCCCCCACTCAAAGCGGGAGACCAAGCGGTGCTCGAGCTTTTCGATCTCACTCGCCGGGCGGTCGCTCGACAGAATGATCTGCTTGTGGCCGTCATGGAGAGCATTGAACGTGTGGAAAAACTCTTCCTGCGAACGTTCCTTGCCCGCAAAAAATTGGATATCGTCAATCAGAAGGACGTCGGCCTGACGGTATTTTTTGCGGAATTTGACGAGTGTGGCGTGCTGGATGGCGTCAATGAACTCGTTTGTAAACTGTTCACTGGAAAGGTAAACGATCTTGGCTGATTTGTTGGTCGCCTGCACATGGTGACCGATCGCGTGAAGCAGGTGGGTCTTGCCCAATCCGCTTACGCCATAAATGAAAAGGGGATTGTAGGTCGTCGCTGGCGACTTCGCCACAGCCAAGGCGGCCGAGTGCGCAAACTCGTTGTTCGAGCCTACTACGAATGCGTCAAAAGTATTTCGCGGATTCATCGCTCCAGCCAAGGTGGCCGGGGCCTTTTCGCGAGGGGCCTTTGGTGTTGGGGCCGCTGGACGAGGCGCGATCTCCGCTTCGTTCGAGGACGTGAACTCAACCTGGGTCACAGTCGGCAACGTCGCCTGAACGGATTCCTTCACGATCGGAAGGTAGTTGCTCTCGATGAAAAATTGGTGAATTGGATTAGGAACGCACAATGTTACCGTGTCGCTGGACAGCGCTGCGATCCTGACGCCAGAGAACCAGCGGTCGAACCCATCGGAACTCACTCTCTCGCGGATCCGTTTTGAAATCTGTTCCCAGCTATCGATTTGTGATTTGATCATTTTTATTTACGCGGGGGATGGGAAGTGTCGTTAAGAAGTGGAACGCTTTTTGGCAATCCGTGCAATCTGGATGTGCTCCATCCAAATGTCAGTGTCGTTTTGCAATCCCTGTCGAAACACGGCAAAAACAAAATTGAAATTTGGGGTAGAAAGTTATTCACAAGTTATACACATCCTGTCAGTTGGCTAACGAGACAAGATTCACACAATAAAAATCCCAGCCCCCTTGCTCAAGAAAAAAGAGCTTTTTTGGGCGATAAAAATTTCACTTTTGCGAGGATATTTTCTTGACCCCTTCGGAAGTCCAGCAGGCATGGGCATTCCGGCGGTGTTGGTCATGAATGATAGAAGAAAAAGTCAGCGCTGATGTGACAGTTTGGAATTTCAAAAGCGATTTCGGCGGCAGTCGAATTCAGAAAAAAGAGGCGAAGTGCTCGGGGTGGGACTCGAACCCACATTCCTTGCGGAACCAGATCCTAAGTCTGGCGCGTCTGCCAATTTCGCCACCCGAGCTTTCTTTGTAAATCAAAGGCTTAGGAGGCTTTGATTGCTTGCTTTTTGTGTTTGTGATGCAAATTTTTCTACACCTTCTCCCTGCCAAGAAATAAGACCAAGGTCGTCTCGAGGCAATGTCATAGGTGCCAAACTCCAGCACGCAATCACCCTCTTATTTGGTGCGAGCTGGGGCAAGCACAAAATGCCAATTCCAGTTTTCTCCGTGAAAGCAAATACCCCGTGGTCGATGCTGGCACCCGCGAGCAGAACCGATCTGGTTTTCCCCAACTCCGTGCGCTATCGCGCGGGTGTTCTCCGCTTCGCTGCGGTTGCCCACCCTGGGCTACACCGTTGACTCGTTCGCTCCCGCTCAGCTCGCCCTTCGGGCCAACCTTCGGTTGCTCTTTCTCTCGCCTGCCCCGGCGCTCGATTGTCTTTTCCTCCGCTCCTCCGCGACTTCGCGGGAGCATCTCTTCTCCCAGCGACGAAGTTCAGGGTTTAGGATCGGGCGCGAAGAGGTATTTGTATTTCCCGTAGCCTTCTTTTTCGAGGTTTTCAGCAGGAATGAAGCGGAGCGACGCGGAGTTAATACAATAGCGGATTCCAGTTGGGGCGGGGCCATCGGGGAAGACGTGGCCAAGGTGGGAGTTGCCTTTCACCGAACGCGCCTCGACACGCTCCATCCCATGAGAGGCATCTTTTTTTTCCTCGATGCTCGCTGGTGTGATCGGTTTGAAAAAGCTCGGCCAACCCGTTCCGGAATCAAACTTGTCTTTCGAGCTGAATAGCGGTTCGCCAGAAACGATACAAACATAGATGCCCTCGCGGTGGTTATTCCAAAACTCATTGCGAAATGGCGGTTCGGTCCCACATTGCATGGTGACATGCTCTTGGATCGGGGTGAGGGCGGGTTTGGTATCGTCGGCGTTCAAAGCAAGTGAGGTTGTCAGGAGTAAAAGAAAAAGAGATTGGATCATAATCTGAGTTCAGTTCGAGACTCAATGAAGGGATTGAGACCGGGGAGGGCCGAGAATTTCGCTGAGGATCATGGCTTGACGGGTAGTGCCCCTGCTGTGAAGCAGGGAGGCCCAACGATTTGATCTTTGATGGGAAACCCGCGGAACCTGATGCCGTATGGGGGGCGTGGGTGGAGGGGTAAGATTTTGGCGGACGGCGGAGAGGGGCGGTAATGGTGGCTCCAATGTGGGTGGAGTGAATGGGGTTGGCTTCGAAGCAGGCTCCACAGACAAGGGGAAGCCGAAAGTCTCCATGAATTCCCGCAGCGATTCCTCTTTTTGCTTGGTCTGCTGTGGCTCGACGGGGTGGGGGTGCGATGGCGCCTGGACTTCGTTCTCCAGATTCTCTATGCGGCGTTTTTCACGCTGCTTGGCGGATTTGTCGATGAGCCAGTTGACAAGGCTGATCGCGCCAATGATGAGAATCAGGATGAGTTGTTGTTCCATGACGGATCAGGACGCTGACTCGGATTTCGCAATCGAGGCCCGCATGGACGTGTCGGACTCGAGGTTTTTCATTTTCACGTAATCCATGATTCCCAAGTTGCCGCTGCGGAAGGCCTCGGCCATGGCTTGGGGGACTTGGGCTTCGGCCTCGACGACTTTGGCCTGCATTTCTTGTGTGCGGGCTTTCATTTCCTGCTCGGTGGCCACGGCGGCAGCGCGGCGCATCTCGGCTTTGGCTTGGGCGACGACTTTATCCGCCTCGGCTTGTTCCGCCTGAAGTTTCGCACCGATATTATCTCCGATATCCACGTCAGCGATATCGACCGAGAGAATCTCAAAGGCGGTTCCGGTATCGAGTCCCTTATCTAATACGGTGCGCGAAATGCGGTCTGGGTTTTCCAGGACATCTTTATAGGAAACAGCGGATCCGATCGACGTGATGATGCCTTCGCCGACTCGGGCAATGATCGTCTCTTCGGTGGCGCCGCCGACGAAGCGATTGAGGTTCGAGCGGACGGTGACGCGGGCGCGGACCTTGACCCCGATTCCGTCGCGGGCGACGGCGTCGATGGTGGTTTTGCCGGTCGATGGGTTCGGGCAGTCGATGACTTTCGGATTGATGCTGGTGCGGACGGCTTCAAGGACGGTTTTGCTAGTACCTTTGATAGCCAGATCGATTGCGCAGGCGCGGTTGTAATCAAGGACGATGCCCGCTTTATCGGCGGCGATGAGAGCGAGAACGACGTGGGCCACATTGCCGCCAGCGAGGAAATGAGCTTCGAGAGGATCCGT
>RFZT01000221.1 GCA_009920585.1 bacterium | reverse complement strand
CGGCTCCACCCAGAAATTCGCGGCGAGGTCGCCATTGCCAATCGGCATCGAGCCGTGCATGTCCTGGCTGGGCGAGTCCCACACGACATTGTGGGCGGCGAGTTGCTCGAGGACAGGGGTGGCATTCGCCCGAGCTGGAGTGAGTGCCGCGAGGAGGGCGAGGATCGATGTGATGGTGGATGCTCTCATGGTCGTTCGATTTGGCTATTGTGCAATTTTCTGCTCGGTCTGCTCGCGTGTGAGTGCCAGCACGGCCGATAGCGCAGGCTTGGCTTGCAGTGCCCGGTCCCACAACAGCGGATGGTTGGTGCGCTTGAATGGCCACCCGTTCAGCCAGCTCCGTCCATCGTGAAGCCCCCAAAAGGTGACTCGGGTGATTTTGTCTTGATGCTTCAGGAACAAGGCGAAGAGCTTTGCATACTGATCGGCCAGGCGTTGCTGAACATCATCGGGGAGGCCGTTCGCGTAGAGGTCGGCACTGGCCCGTTCGAGGCGCCCGACATCGGCTCCATCGGTTTTGCGTTTGCCAACATCAATATCCAGTTCCGTAATCGCGATATTCATGCCCTCGGCGTGGAAGGCCAGGATCGCATCCTCGATGGCTTGGAAGGGAATGTGATCGAGCTTCCAGTGGCCTTGGATGCCGATGCCATGGATCGGTGCTCCGCGTTGCTTGAGGTCGTGAATGAGCCGCAATACCTTATCACGCTTCGGTCGTCGTTCGATGCTATAGTCGTTGTAGTAAAGCTCGGCTTTGGGGTCCGCCTTGTGAGCGACGATGAACGCTTCCGCGATAAAATCCTCGCCGATACTGGTGAGCCATTTGCTCTTCCGCAGATATCCGTCCTTGTTGTCTATGGCTTCGTTGACCACATCCCAACTTTGCACCTTACCGGCAAAATGCCCACCCACAGCGGCAATATGGGCTCGCATGCGTTGAAGAACTAGTTCCCTTCCAGCTGGGCGACCTCCATCGGTGAAGAACCAGTCAGGACACTGATTGTGCCAAAGCAGGGTGTGAGCATTCACCGTCAGGCCGTTGGCATGGGCCATATTTACCAGAGCGTCCGCCTCGGTAAAACAGAAGCGACCCTCCGCGGGTTGCAGAGACACAGGCTTCATGCAGTTCTCGGGCGTCACCGTGTTGAAATTCGCAAACAGAAGCCGGCGCTCCGCCCTATTCAATTCAGCGCCGGGGATCGCGGCCCCAATCGCGAAGCTATTACGAAAGCTCTTCACGAGAGCGTCCTCCTTCCGATTTTGCGTTGCGGAGACCGGGCTATCGCCAAGCACGCTTGGAGCAGCTAAGACGAAAAGGCACGAAGCTAGGACAAATAGGTGTGGCATCATTTCTGAGTGTGAATTTCACCCGACCACTACCTGTTGGGATTGGTTGGTTTGATTGCTGGAGAATTTTGAATGACATAAGTCTCCCCTGCGGTGGCCTCGAATTGGATGAGATCGCGGTGGATGCCCCAATGCCGGGGTTAGTAATTCGGCATTTGCCGCCCCGCTTGGAGTGGATGGAAACCGTGGTGGGTTTTCCCTCACTCCAATCACATGAGACAACAAAGTTTCCGCGGGCTACGAGTCCCTGAAAGGAACCGGTGTTCCATGCCTTGGGCAAGGCCGGGAGGAGTTTGATCGCCCCCTCATGGCTCTGCAGCAGCATCTCCGCGACGCCGGCCATCGAGCCGAGGTTGGCGTCAATTTGGAACGGAGGATGCACCGTCCAGAGGTTCGGCAAGGTGCGTTCGCGAAGGAGTTCCTGATAGGCAAGGTGCGTTCGCGAAGGAGTTCCTGATAGACCTCATGGGCTTTGTCCCCCTCGCCCAAGCGGGCGCGGCTGTTCATCCGGTGAGCCAACGCCCAACCCGTTGTCTTGATGCCGCGCAGATCAAGCGTCTTGCTCGCAGCCCGCATCCACTCGGGTCGGGTAGGATTGATGAGTGTGCCGGGAAAGAGCGGGCAGATGTGGGAGATGTGCCGGTGCTTGGGATCGCCGATATCGCTGTAGTGTGTTTCCTCGCGGTATTCTTTGATCTGCCCATCCGCGCCGACCTGGATCGGATCGAGTCGGCCCATTTCCTCGCGGATCGTCTCGAGGAAGGGATCAGTTTTGCCCAGTTTTTCCGCCAGCGCGAGCGTGTCGGAGAAGGTTTCCCAGACAAAGCCTTGGTCGAATGTGCAGCCTGCTGTGGCGAAATGCTTTCCTTTGGCCGGGCTGCCCGTGAGCCGTTCGATCTGCTCGGCAGTGGCTTGTTGTTCGGGAGAAGCGGAGGGGTCGACCAAAAGAAATTCCCCGTGGGGCACCAGCGCCTTGGAGTAAAATTTGCTCAAGGACAGCATCGCCGGATAGGCGACTTCCTCTTGGCGGTGAAGCCGCCGGTTCCCGGCCCGGAATGCCCGCCCGAGGCACCAGGAATGGAGTAGGCATTCGCTCCGGTTCCGATGATCCAGCCGTTGTCGCCGCCTTCGGACAGCTTCTCCTTATTGTGCTTGCGCACATAATCGGCGGCGTGCTTTTGCGCCACAGGGAGGTAGGCTTTGAAGTAAGCGGTGTAGGCTTCGAAGCACTCGCCCAAGTTGGCGCTCATCGCTCCCCAGTAATTCATCTGCACATTGATATTGTGCCAGAAGCCGCCCGACCACGGCGTGTTGTAATAAGCACTCCAAGCCCCTTGCAAGTTGGCGGGCAGGCTCTTTTCGCGCGAACTGGCAATGAGCAGGTAGCGGCCATACTGGAACATCAACTCCTCCAGCCAAGTGTTCGACTCGCCCTTTTTATATTTCTCGAGAAGAAGGTGGGTCGGATCGGGCGAGGGGGTGGAGTTGAGATTCACCGACACACGGCCGAACAGGTTCTGATAATCCTTGAGGTGCCTTTCCTTCAGCGCGGCATAACCCAAGGACTCCGCCGCATCGATCCTCGATGTCACCTCGTCGTGCGGGAATTGGTTGGGATCGAGTTTTTTTTCGGCGGGATTTTGGAACAGCTCGGGACTGAGCCGGTAGTTCGTTCCCGTGGCGATCAGCAGGGTGACGGCATCGGCCTTCTCGACCTTGATGCTCGCGTTGGCAGGGTCTGCGGACACGAAGCCGCCTTCGTTGAGCACTTTGATCTGGCCTTCGTAGTTGCAGTTGAAAAATGGAATCGTTCCCTTGAGGGTCAGCAGATTCCCCTCGGCCGCGACCGTGCCGGTGCGATCCTTTGCGTCAAGGTAGGGAATCTCGGCGCGCACGGCAAAAGAGAGCGCGCCCTTTTGATCGGCGGTGAGTCGCACAGCGACCACATTGTCCGGATAGGAGGCAAAATACTCGCGTTTGTAAGTGACCCCATCCTGCTTGTAGGAAACGAGCGCGATGGCCTCATTGAGGTTGAGCGAACGGCGGTAGTCTTGGGCGCCTTTGTGGTTAAAATCGAGATACACCTCCGCAAAGTTCGTCAACCCGCCACCCCCGTAGATTCCTTTGTTATGAAGCGTCTTGTCAGTGATCTGAATGCGCTCAGAGTCCGTGCGACCGAAGATGGAGGCGCCGACATAACCATTGCCAATCGGGTAGGACCATTGCTCCCAATCCTTGTCGTAGGATTTTCGCCTTTCATCGGCTTTCGTGCTCTCCCAGTTGCTCCCGTTGTTCGGCGCGGGCTCCTTTTCCCAGATTTCATAGACTCGCGGCGAGGCCATCGCGATTGCGGGGAACAGGATGAAGAGGGAGAGGGAGAATTTAACCACGGAGAACACAACCGAGCGCCGGGGCAGGCGGGAGGTAGAGCAACCGAAGGTTGGCCCCGCAGGGGCGAGACGAGCGGGAGCGAGCGAGTCAAAGGACACGGAGCGGAAGAAGAGGATTTGCATGTATTTTATTTTTGCAGTTTAGCTTGTGACTTAGGAACTGGTTCTTGTTTTTATAGTTTCTGAAAAAAGAACTTGCGGGGCGCATTTTTGGGAAAAACCAACCACGGATTGCTCGCATGGGCACGGATGATACAAAGCCCTTGATTTTCCTCCGTGCTCTCCGTGCTCTTTGACTCGCTCGCTCCCGCTCGTCTCGCCCCTGCGGGGCCAACCTTCGGTTGCTCTACCTCCCGCCTGCCCCGGCGCTCGGTTGTGTT
>RFZT01000023.1 GCA_009920585.1 bacterium | reverse complement strand
GGAATCCACTCTCGCAGCCAGAGGTCGCCACGACCCCTGCGTACTTCCGCGGGCCGTGCCAATGGTCGAGGCGATGACAGCACTCGTGCTCTGCGACCATGCGCTGCGTCAGCGCGCTCAAGACATCCTTCCACGTTAATACATGGGCTCGGCGTCCCCATTTTGGCAGAATGCCCTTCTTTACGGAGCGAGTCTGTTTTTGCTCTGGGAAATCTACGGCGGTTGGCTTCGGGGCGTCATCCGATCAGGCCTGCACTTTGGCGCCTTTGTTTTATCCGGATTTCTCGGTATGATGGTCGGACAGGCGATCGCCGCCGTTGTGGCCATCGTGATGCCTGGGGTGTCCTTTTTTGCAGGCCTTGGCGTCGGGTTGGCCGTCACACTCTTTGTGCTCGCAGTCTGCCTTTTCCTAAGCGCGATTTTGTTTAAGAGAACCTACCAGCAACCACCCGGCTTTGTGCGAACTCTATTCGGTTTAGGCGGGGCTTTTTTTGGGCTTCTCACCGGGTTATTTATTTTGTGGGGGACGATTTCTCTGGTTCGAGCCTCTGGTGCGCTGGCTCAATCGAGCATGGCGGGACGAAAACCCAAGGACACTCCGGCCCTCGCCCAAGGCTTAGCCACACTCAAAGAGTCCTTGGAAATGGGCTCCATTGGCACGCTCGTTAAGTCCGTGGATATCCTCCCGAACGAGGCCTACGACCACATCGTCCGACTCAGCAAATTAACTGCCGACCCGAATGCTATGATGCGATTTTTGGACTATCCGGGCGTAATGAAAATCGTCGCCCACCCTCGGATTCAAGCGATCTTGCAAGATCCCGAGCTCGTCGCGGCCTCGGAAAAGCACGATTACGCCGTCCTTTTACGGAATCCCGCCCTCATGCAAGCGGTCAGCGATCCCTCGCTACAGAAGCTCGTCATGGGCCTCGACCTGCAAAAAGCGCTCGATTACGCGATGCCTCCCGATCAAAGTCCCACCACTTCTAAATCCAAACCATGACTGATTACATCACCACCATCGGCCTCGAGGTTCACGTGCAACTCAAGACGCACAGCAAAATGTTTTGCTCCTGCGCCGTGGAATATGGAGCCGAGCCGAATACCAATGTTTGTCCAGTCTGCATGGGCATGCCCGGCGCTCTGCCTGTGATGAACGAGGAGGCCCTCAAGCTCACCGCGCTCGCCGGCCTCATGCTCGGATGCGAGATCGGCCCGGTCTGCAAATTCGACCGGAAGAATTATTTCTATCCCGACATGCCGAAGAACTATCAGATCAGCCAGTATGATATGCCACTCTGCCTCGGCGGCACCGTTCCTCTTCATGACCTCGCTTATCCGAAGGACGCTCAAAAATCCATCGGCACACCGAATAAAAACATGCGCCTCGTTCGCATCCATCTCGAAGAAGATGTGGCCAAGAGTTTCCACATGGAGACGGCAACCGGCATCGACTACAACCGCGCCGGCACACCACTTATGGAAATCGTCGGCGAACCCGACATCTCCACTCCCGAGGAAGCCTTCGCTTACTTGACCGTGCTCCAGCAGGTGATGATCTACGGCGGCATCAGTGACGCCGACATGGAGAAAGGACAACTCCGCTGTGATGTGAATGTCTCCGTTCGTCCGGTCGGCACCGACAAATACGGCACCAAGATCGAGATCAAAAATCTGAACTCGATCTCCGGAGTTCGTCGGGCCTTGATTTTTGAGATTCCGCGTCAGGTTGAAATCCTTCGCAATGGCGGAACACTCCAACAGGAAACTCGCCGCTGGGATGACGTTCGCGGCGAGACAACCCTCATGCGCATCAAAGAAAGTGCACACGATTACCGCTACTTCCCCGATCCCGATCTCCTTCCTGTCAAAACCGCTGAAATCGTCGAAGCCGCCCGCCTCCGCAAGCCGGAGTTGCCATGGGAAAAGCGCACCCGCTTTGTGAGCGATTTCGGCGTGAGTGACTACGATGCCTCCGTATTAGCGAACGACCTCGCCCTAGCATCCTACTTTGAAACCGCCGCCCGCGGCGCCAAGAAACCCAAGAATGTCGCGAACTGGATCATTAACGATCTCCTGAGCGCGATGTCAGCGGCCTCCGTCAGCATCTCAGATTGCCCGATCGCACCATCTTCTCTCGACGAACTGGTGAACCTCATTGACGCTGGCTCGATCAACTCGAAGCAAGGCAAAGAAGTCTTTGCTGAGATGTTCTCAACCGGCAAATCCGCCGCAGTCATCGTCGAGGAAAAGGGACTCAAACAAGAGAGTGATACTGGCGCCATCGAGGCTTTCGTCGATGAAGTCATTGCTGCGAATCCTGGCCCGGTCGCCGATTTCAAAACAGGCAAAGCTTCCGCGCTCAATTTCCTCAAGGGTCAAGTGATGAAACTTTCTAAAGGCAAAGCCAACCCTGCCCTCGCTGGCGAGATTCTGGAAAAGAAGCTCGTTTAGACTCCGGATGCTCGGGCAGTGGACATCATGGATGGAACAGGCGATGGCCTGGATCGAGCATACCGGCCCGATCGGCTGGGTCTGGTTTGTGATCATTTATACGCTGTCCTGCGTGCTCTTCCTTCCCGGTTCCGTACTGAGCTTCGGAGCGGGAGCCGTTTACGGATTCGCGGGCGGCACGCTCCTCGTTTCCATTGCCTCCGTGGGCGGCGCGCTCACGAATTTTCTCACCACCCGCTATTTGCTGCGAGGATGGATGGAACGCCGCTTCGCTCGTAGCCGAAAATTCCAAGCCCTGAACCATGTAGCCACCCGGGATGCCTGGCGGATGATCATTCTCAGCCGCATTTCCCCCATTCTTCCTCACAGCTTGGTCAGCTGCGCACTTGGGCTTTCCCGTGTTCATTTCTGGCGCTACATCGCTGCGTCGTGGATCGGCTTCCTTCCCATCAGCGCCGCCTACTCGTATGCCGGGGCCGTGATCGGCTCTGCCGCCAAGAGAGGGATTCATCAAGGCCCTTGGGCTTGGACAATCTATGCTGCGGAACTTCTCATCACGATTTTCGTCACCATTTGGATCAGTCGCGCCGCGCACAAGGCTTTGAAATCCGTGGCACCAGAAGTCGTCAGCGACGAATCGGACGCGCTCTAACCGAAGACCTCGAAACTCGCCCTGAGTGTATTGAGGTGCACCTCGACCACCTTCGAAATATCCTCGGTATACCCACCCGCGAGCACCCAAGCGACTGGCAGTGAGTTTCTCTTGGCGAATTGAAAAACGCGGCGATCACGCTCGATGAGATCGGCATGATCCAAGTCCAATGGCGAATAAGGATCGTCTTTCAGCGGATCAGCTCCAGCCTGATACAGAAGAATATCCGGTCTCTCTCCCTCAAGGATCCAGTCAAGATGCTCCTCCAGAGCTTGCAGTAAGACGTTACGATCGCTGGAGCCTGACGGAATAAGGGGAACGGAAAAATGATTGTCCCCATCCACGTGATGCCTTGTGCGAACGTCACGATAGGGCGTATTGGCATCATAGTCGTTACCGTAAATCGACAACGCTCTCATCCAAGAACGGTCCTTGGCGAGTTGTGCGGTGCCATTTCCGTAATGAAGATCGAGATCGAGCACTGCCGCATGGCGGATCTGCCCAGACGCCCGCAGAGCTTCAAGCGCAACAACGAGACCGTTGAAAGTGCAAAACCCCTCACCATGATCAAAGCATGCATGATGAAACCCACTCGCCAGTGCCCCAGAAATGCCATCCGAAAGAGCCTCGCGAGCAGCGGCAAGAACACCCCCACCGGTCAAGCATACGCTGGGAAACAACTCCGGACTCCATGGAAACTTTTGCGACTCCGCCAGCGAGCGAGGCTCACCCGTTTTCACCGCAGATATGTAGTCGGGAGCGTGTACACGCAGCAAATCATCCTCCGTGACCGGATCGGGAGAATCGATCGGTATATGAGAGAAGGCTTTTTTCGCCTCCGCCGCCACCAATGCGAATTTCGAGATCGGCATGATGTGCTTGCCGATCGGCGCTGCAAATCCAGGATCATGAAAAAGGGTCATCACGAAGTGGGAGGTTTGAGTGGAATACGATCCCTCGAGGCTGGATAGGCTTTTAAAGATTCGTAAACCTGATGCATGTCCGCAGCTCGGAACTCCGATGCATACATTTTGTAGAGGGCTTTCACGCCGTGAAGAATCTCGGCCCCACCCACAAAATCCTCCGCCTCGCGCCCAATCCGCCGAAGCATGAGAGTGAGTGGCAATGGCTGTGGACCTGAAGAAAGGTCGATCTCAGAAGGGTCACGGAAGTCAGGCTGGAGATAGCTCACACGCGAGGGATCGACCATTTTGAAGCCAGCCTTCTCGTAGGCTGTGAGGCGAACCAAAGTCGCTGACCGCGTGGGATCGAAATGTTCCATTTCTCCGATCAATGTTATCGGCGACGTAATGGGCAATCGGAGCGACTGAAGCGAATCCATAGCGGTCGCCACCGGAAGGGCCCGCATCCACCCCGCAATGCCACTCCGCCTCCACTCGGGAGCTACAAGATTATGCGAAAGATGAACGACCGCTCTCGGTTCGGACTCAAGAATAATAACTGTGTGATCCCTCACAGCGACGAACTCGCCGGCGTGGGTGACAAGCTGAAGCGCGTATTGCATCGAGGCGCCATTGATCAACTGCTCCGGCAACCATTGCAAACGCCGGGCGATGACAGACGCTTGCTCCATCTCACCTGCATCGCCGAACTCCGCACAGAGAGCACCGAAGGCCATTTCGAAAAAAGGATCTTCAGCCGAGGTGATGCGATGCAACTCCATGCCGGCCCAATCACCCTCTAGGCTCTTTGCATCACCAGGAGCCAGATGCTCCGGGATCATCCATGACTGTAGATTCATGCCGGTAAGGGCTCGGAATTTAAACTGTCGTGATGGTGGAATTGCAATTCGTACAGACTTCGGTAGAGGTCCGATTTTTGGAGAAGTTCATCATGGCGACCCGTAGCCACGATACGACCATGATCCATCACCACGATACAGTCGGAATTCAGGATCGTTGATAACCTGTGAGCGATAGCCACAACGGTACGACCCTCGGCGAGTCGTTCCAGAGCGGCTTGTACCATTCGCTCACTCTCGGAATCCAAAGCGGAGGTAGCCTCGTCCAAGAGAAGGACTGGGGCATTTTTCAACAGAGCCCTTGCGATAGCCAACCTTTGTTGCTGCCCACCGCTGAGCATACACCCCTTGTCGCCCACGATGGTTTCGTATCCGTCCGGCTGAGCCAGAATAAAATCGTGAGCGAAGGCGGACTTTGCCGCAGCGATGATCTCCTCACGAGTCGCATCAAGGCGTCCGTAGCGGATATTCTCGTAGATTGTGTCGTGAAACAAAAACGTCTCTTGTGTCACCATTCCCACGGTCTCGCGAAGCGAGTGTTGTGCGACATCCCGTAAATCATGCCCATCAATGCGGACTATTCCCTTCTGAGGGTCGTAAAAACGCATAATGAGCGACAGAATCGTGCTCTTGCCGGCTCCACTCGCCCCAACGAGAGCATATTTTTTTCCGGGTTCGATCTGCAGGGTGACATCCTGCACGGCGGCTTTATCCGAACCGTAGTCGAAGCTCACTTTTTCAAAATCAATCCGCCCCTCCGACCTTCCAAGCACGATCGCTCCGGGACGATCCACAATGCTCGGCTGCGTCTCCATAAGCTCAAAAACATTCACCGCCGAAACCATGCACTTTTGCATAAGCATCGGAAGACGGCTGAGATTTTTCACAGGTTGGTAGAGCATGAAAATACCTCCGCACAGCGCGGCAAATTTGATAAAACTGATGTCGTAATAGTAAACGTAGACCATCGCCAGAACGACCCCGAAGGCTGATACTGACTCGATCAGCGGTTGAACAATATCGGAGCTTCGACGCACCCGAAGGCTGTTTTGACACTGCGTATCGCTGGACTTTGCAAACTGCTCGGTCTGGTAGCTCTCCCGCGCGAAACTCTTGATCACTCGAACCCCAGCAAAAGTCTCCTGAAGGATGATCGACATCTGGGCAGACTCCTTTTCCTCCGCCTTGCCTGCCGAGCGCACCTTGCGCCCAAAGACAACGACTGGAATAATACAAAGCGGAAACAGCACCAACGTGGTGAGACTGAATTTCCAATCGATCGCCACAAGCACCCCGATCTGCGTCATCACAGCGATCGGATCCTTAATAATGTCCCCCGAGATTGACGTGAGAGCGTTCTGGGTCACCCGCGTATCGCTCATGACACGCGACATAAGCTTCCCGGTCTTCTCGCGGTTGAAAAAATCCAGCGACTGCGACATGAGATGAGCGAATAACTGGGTGCGGATGTCCCTCAAGACCCGCAAACTCACCCACGCCAAATAGTACACATTGAGATACGAAAAAATCCCTCGGAGCACCATCACAAGCGGAATGAGGAGACTCATCCCGATCACTCCTCCGATACCTGGTCCAGCGGTCGGAATCGCTCCAGGCATGAGTTGAGATTTATCGATTTTGACCCCGATGGATTCTCCCGCCTTGAGGATGACCAAGGTCAACGATCCACTCACGATGCCAGCGAGCACACCGAATGCGATGCCCAGAAAAAAGCGTTTCCGGTATGGGGTCATATACCCCAGCAATCTCAAATAGGGACTCCAAAAAGCCCGCATCAACTGCGGGAACGGAAGCTTGGCGGGTTTGGACATGACGATGGGAATTACAACAGATTGAGAGGCTCGAGGGGATTAAAATTCAAAGAAGAGACGGAAATTCGGGAGGTTCGAAAAATACCATTCTGCAAGCAAGCGACCGCCAAAAATCCATATACCCGCCCCCAATGCCAGAAATGGACCGAATGGGATTCGCGTTCCTGACCTGTCCTTGGCCAAAAACATTCCGGCGATTCCAGCCAAACTGCCGATCACGGATGCCGAGAACAGTGTGAAAAGGACGGCCTGCCATCCCAAAAAAGCTCCGATGCAGGCGATGAATTTCACGTCACCGAAGCCCATTGCCTCCCTAGGTATCACAATCGAACGCATGCGCCCCGTGATGCGCTCCAAGCTATCTAAATCGAGCGTTTCGCCAGCGAGGTCCGCCTGATTGTAATGAAAAACCAACTTGGATGCCGTGACTTCGCGTCCACCCACATTCACAGGACCCTCCAACTCGATCGTGAGAACGTCCTTTTCGCGGGAAAAAATATCCATCCAAATCAATTTTTCGGTACCGAGGACAATTTCCGCTTGGTCACCCTCACGCTGCCACTCAAAGACCTCACCCTCGGGAAACCGGTGTTTGATTTTGCCGAAGGCCCATTTGCCCGCTTCAACCACAAGAAAAAGGAGGCCAAATCCAAAAGCGGCGCCTCCCAGCGACAATCCTGCAGCCGTGAAACGCGAACTTGTTTCCATCATTTCCGGCAAAGCAATACTCAGCCCCAATCCCAAAATCACTCCACCCCATGTGATCTCGTCGGGGATAATGAAATGTTCCAGATCAATGAAGGTGGCCGTAACCAATAGCGATACAAACACCCAGTAAGGCGCAGCGAGGGGAAGCCCATACGATTCCCAAACCCACCAAAACAACACTCCCGTCAACAACTCGACGAGGAAATACCGAAAAGCGATTCCCTGCCCGCAAGTCGAACAACGCCCCCGCAAGGCAAGCCAACTCAAGAGCGGAAGATTCTCGTACCAAGGGATGGTTTTTTTGCAGGAGGGACAGAAGGAGCGGCGCGGCTCAGTGAGGCTCAGCCCCAATGGCATGCGGTGGATACAGGCATTTAAAAACGACCCCACCACCGCTCCCAGCACGGCTGCGAAAATCGTCAGAAGCAGACTCATTCCTTGTCGAGACTCGGCTCAACAATCTCACATATCGTGTGAAGGAGGAATTTGTGGGCCTCTTGGATGCGGGCAGTGACGTTTCCCGATACTTGGATCTCGATATCGGCAGCACCCTTCGTGAAGCCCCCGCCCTTGCCTAGAAAGACGATGTTTTTAACACCGATCCGCTTGGCTTCTTCGATCGCAGAAAGAATATTCCGCGACTTTCCGCTGGTCGTGAGCGAGATCAAGACATCGCCGGGCTTGCCATAGGCCCGCACTTGCCGAGCGAAAATCTCCTGAAAAGCGTAGTCATTCCCAATTGCGGTGAGCAACCCGCCATCGGACGTGAGCGAAATCGCCGGATACGGGCGGCGGTCGCCCATGAATCGGCAAGTGAACTCCGTGGCGATATGAGCACTATCCGCCGCGCTACCGCCATTACCGCAAAGGAGCAACTTGCCACCGGACTTCAAGCAATCGAGCACTAACTTGGCGGCTTCCATCACCTTCGGTTCGAGTGCCCGGAGAGACTCAAAGGTTTCTAACGCTCCGTTGAGGGACTCAGAAAAAGGGCTCATGCCGCTTTTGCTAGCGTTACTGGGGCCAAGGACGGATGGGTCGCAAGGAGATCCTTGAGAGTCAACCAGCCGTCCTCATCCATACCGACAAACAAATGCAAATAGACGAAAACCTGAAAGACACCGTGATGCGCTAGGAGAGCCTCGACCGCGGATTTCACTCTTTCGGCCGGCGGCTCGGAGGGAATCTGATCAATAAGCCCTTTGCCGTCATGAGAAATCGCAAGCGCATCTAAAAATTCAGCCACCATCGCGAGGTTGTTCCCCAGCGTCCAGACCTGCAGGATTTCCAGCGCCAGATCGGCATTGGCGGGACGCACAAGAGCGTCTTGCATCCATTGGTTCTTTTCATCACGTGGCTTTCGCTCAACAAAAACCGGGCGCAACTTGCGGCGCGTAGCCAGCATAGAAGCGCAGTTCCGATAGGCGGCGCGGTCATGGTTCGCCAACCAGTTCAAAATCTCCGCGCCTTGGGATGCGCTCAAAACTCCAAATATTTCAGGTGCTGTCATGGAGCCTCCATTTATCGGAGCCGGAGCCAGCGCCGTCAAGCCCGTGCTCGCCACCGAGCACTTTCCGATTGTAGCTAGGGCACGGTGTAGGCGACATTGATCGCAGTGAACTGCTACCTACAAATTCTACGCCCGCTTTTATTCTGCCTGCCCGCCGAAGCGGCCCACAATCTCGCCATGGCGGCCCTTCGACTCACCCCATCACCACTGATTCGCTCGATGTTTGGCCCCCTTCCCCAGCGCCCACTGCGACTTTTTGGCCTCGATTTTCCGAACCCCGTGGGACTTGCCGCCGGAATGGACAAAAATGCCGTCGCCCTTCCCGCATGGCAGGCGATGGGATTCGGCTTTCTCGAAGCAGGAACAATCACCGCACTCGCCCAAACCGGAAATGACAAGCCACGCAGCTTCCGTTTCCCCTCGCAGGAGGCGCTCATCAATCGCATGGGATTCAACAACCGAGGAGCCAGTGCCGCAGCGAAACGTCTCCGCCGCCTCAAAGCCAGCAGACGCTGGCCAAGCATTCCCGTCGGTATCAACATCGGAAAATCCAAGGTGACTCCGCTGGAAAATGCCGCCTCCGACTACGCTACGAGCTACAATCTCCTCCTTCCGTATGGAGACTACTTCGTGATCAATGTCAGTTCGCCGAATACACCCGGCCTTCGCACCCTGCAGGATAGCGATTCCCTAGCGCAGATCATCCGAACTCTTAAGCGCATCCACAGCGGCAAGCCCCTTCTGGTCAAAATAGCCCCCGATCTCACCGATGACGCCGTTCGTGAGATGGCAGCGCTCGCCGAGTCCGAGAAACTCGCCGGCATCATCGCCACAAATACGACCCTCGACCACAGCGCGATCCCTACCCCATCAGACCAAACCGGTGGACTTAGCGGCGCGCCTCTCCGCCAACGCTCGACCGAAGTCATCCGCACCCTTCGTTCCGTCACGCAACTCCCGATCATTGCCTCGGGCGGCATTATGGACGCCGCCTCGGCGAAGGAAAAACTCGATGCCGGCGCGAACCTTGTTCAGATCTACACAGGCTTCGTTTATCATGGACCTGAGTTAATCCGCGATATCGTAGGCGCGATTTAGGACTGAGCGAGCGAAGCCAAGCCGCCATTTCTCCGCTATTGCTGCGTTGACCTCTTGAACAGGCTCGGGTTTGATACCCGCCTTATGTCCCAAGACGCTTCAGCTTCGCGCATGGAAAAAATTGTGAGCCTCTGCAAGAGGCGCGGATTCATTTTTCAATCTTCCGAAATTTACGGTGGCCTCAATGGTTTCTGGGATTACGGCCCCCTCGGCGTGGAACTGAAGAAGAACCTGAAGGATTTCTGGTGGCGCCGAAACGTACGTGAGCGTGATGACATGGAGGGCATGGATGGCTCGATTATCATGAACCGCGCGGTCTGGAAGGCATCTGGCCACGAGGAGACATTCAGCGACCCAATGGTGGATTGCAAAAAATGCAACTCCCGCAACCGCGCGGATCAACTACCCGAGAAAGACGGTGAGAAATACTGCCCCACCTGCGGCAGTCGTGATCTCACCGAGGCCCGGGATTTTAACCTCATGTTCAAAAGCCATGCCGGTCCCCTTGAGACAGAAGATAACATGGTTTACCTGCGCCCCGAGACCGCCCAAGCGATCTTTGTGAATTTCCGCAATGTGCTCGATACGACTCGCCAGAAACTGCCCTTCGGCATCGCCCAAATCGGAAAAGCCTTCCGCAACGAGATCAACCCCCGCAACTACATCTTCCGCTCCAGGGAATTTGAGCAGATGGAGATCGAGTATTTCTGCCGCCCCGAGGATGGCATGCAACTCACCGACTACTGGCTCGAGCAACGCCTCGCTTTCTACGAGGACATCGGCATCCCCCGCTCAAAGATCCACATCAACGATATCCCGGACGGCGAACGTGCCTTTTACTCCAAAAAAACTTACGATCTGGAATACGAATTCCCCTTCGGTGTAAGCGAACTCGAAGGCATCGCCTACCGCACGGATTACGATCTCAGCAAACACATCGAGCACAGCGGCAAGCCCCTCGATTACTATGATGAAGTGACTAAAGAACGCTTCGTTCCGCATGTCGTCGAACCTAGCGCGGGCACCGACCGCACCGCGCTGGCCCTCATTTGCGAGGCCTTCGACGAGGAAACCGTCACCGACGAAAAGGGGAAATCCGAGACCCGCACCGTGATGCGCTTTCACCCCCGCATGGCTCCGATCAAATGCGGCATCTTCCCGCTCCTCAAAAACAAACCCCAACTCGTGGAAAAAGCCCGCGAGATCGTGGCCTCTCTGCGTGGGATCATGAATGTTTTCTACGACGAGTCCGGTGCCATCGGTCGCCGCTACCGCCGCCAAGACGAAGCCGGAACGCCATTTTGCGTGACGGTCGATTTCGACACCATTGGAGAGAACGGGCCCGAAAAGGAAGGCACGGTCACACTCCGCCATCGTGACTCGATGCAACAGGAACGGATCGCCATCGCCGATCTCAAAAATTACCTGCTCGAAAAAATCAGCTAACACGCCATCACCCGCTCCGCGACAGACACTCACGACATGAAAATCCTATCTTGGAACGTCAACGGCATCCGCTCGGTCCTAGGCAAAGGTCTACCTGAGTATCTCGAAGCGGAGGCAGCGGATATCATCTGCCTTCAGGAAACCAAAGCCCGCCCGGAGCAGGTACCCCACCGCTTCGATGGCTATGAGGTTTTTTGGAATTCTGCCCTCAAGCCCGGCTACTCCGGCACGGCGATCCTCACGCGCAAAAAACCACTCGCCGTCACCTACGGCATTGGCGTTCCCGAGCACGATACCGAGGGGCGCGTGATCTCGGCGGATTTCGGCGATTTCCATTTGGTGAATGTTTACACGCCGAACTCGAAGCGGGAACTCACCCGCCTCGATTACCGCACGCGTGATTGGACCCCCGCCTTCATCAACCACCTCGTCCATCTCCAAAAATCGAAACCGGTTATTTTCTGTGGCGATATGAATGTCGCCCACCACGAGATCGATCTGGCTCGCCCGAAGGATAATACCCGCAATGCGGGATTCACGATCGAGGAGAGGAAGGCATTTGACCAAGTCCTCAACGCCGGATTCATTGATACTTTCCGTCACTTTGAACCCAAAGGCGGAAATTACACCTGGTGGAGCTACCAGCATGGCGCTCGGGAAAAGAATATCGGATGGCGCATCGACTACTTCGGAGCCTCCGCCTCGATGGCATCGAGCCTCAAATCCGCTTTCATCCAGCCCGAAATCACAGGCAGCGACCACTGCCCAGTAGGTCTGGTGATCGATGCGTAAGATTTTTTAAAGAAAATTTGAACACGGTCTCTTCTGCGGCGTCTAACCTATTAGTTGCGACAATGCATCAGGTCACCGCGGTTCAGTTTTATTGTTTTTTTCTGAGCCACCATGCGGTGACCTGATTTTTTTGTCACTTTTGATCTCTTGCCCGAAGCGCTCAACTTGTCTAAGCACCACTTCATGGAAGATACCGTGCTAATTGTGGAAGATGAAGCGGACGTCGTAGATCTGCTGCGCTATAACCTCAAGCGCGCGGGATTTAAGGTTCTCGTGGCCACTACCGGTGATGCCGGATTGACGGCCGTTCGCACTCATCGCCCAGACATCGTTGTTCTTGACCTCATGTTGCCCGGCATGAGTGGGCTGGAAGTTTGCCGAGCCCTCAAACAAGATTCCGAGACGACCCACATTCCGATCCTCATGCTCACCGCCAAGGATGAGCAAAAAGACCGCGTGAAAGGCTTAGAAACAGGCGCGGACGACTATGTTGGCAAGCCATTCAGCCCAAGAGAACTCGTCCTGCGCGTTCAGGCTCTCCTTCGCCGCTTGCGCACGACTGCGGCCAGCACATCGCTTATCGAACTCGACGGCCTCACCCTCGATAAATCGAGTCTCCAAGCCCGCATCGACGGCGAACGCCTCGAACTCACCACCACCGAGTTCAAGCTCCTCATCACACTCGTCAATAATCGGGGGCGCACCCTAGGAAGAGATGCCCTCCTGCGCGATGTCTGGGGTTATTCTCCTGGGATGGATACCAGAACTGTCGATACCCACATGCGCCGACTTCGTGAAAAACTACTCGGTCACGCCCCCAGGCTGGAAACTATACGCGGCGAAGGGTATCGTTTTAATGTGCAATCTGCATCTTGAACTCGTTCCTTCTTTTTATTTCCATCGCAGCCATCGCCAGCGCGGCATTCCTGATCCACCTTCGCTTCATTAAGCCCTGGCAAAGTCTCCACCGGGATCTGAAACAAATGGCCTCGGGGAATTTCCGCATTCCCGCCGTGCAAAACGATCCCGGCCAATACGCGGAGACGGCACTGCACGTGAAGCGGATCTCCGAGCTACTCCTTCAACTCGATCGCCAAGTCGCAAACGAAGATCTCAGCTTGCGTGGCATTCTCTCCAGCATGGTCGAGGGCATCCTCATCATCGACCGCTCCCAAAGGATCACCCTAGTCAATGAGGCCCTCCTGAATTTCTTTTCTCCCAGCCGATCCCCGATTGGCCGAACTGTGCTGGAGTATTTTCGCCGGCATGAACTCCAACACGCCAGCGAGCGGGCACTCGCGGGAGGTGCACCACAGCAAATCGAACTCAGTTTCGAAACCATCACTCCCAAAGGAACCTCAACTCAAAGGCATTTCAACATTCACGTCGCCGCCCTTTCTCCCGAGTCCAGTGACCTTCCCCAAGCCGTGCTTCTCGTTTTTCAAAATGTCACCGACGTTCGTAACCTCGAGGCCACCCGCCGAGAGTTCATTGCGAATGTCTCCCATGAATTCCGCACCCCTCTCGCCATTATTAAGGGATATGTGGAAACCCTTCTCGACGGCGCTATGGAGCCTTAATCTTCTCATCGAAGATCTTCTCAGTATTTCAAAAATGGAAAGCCGAGCCCGCCTTTTGGAGTTGGATTCCGCGAACCTCCACGACCTCATGCTTCACGTTTTGGAAAATCTCGCCACCACCATTGCGGAAACAAAGGTACGCATCCAAATCGAGTGGCCAGAGGATGCCCGCATCGTCCAAGCCGACAGTCGTCGCATGGAACAAGTTTACTTGAACCTCCTCACCAATGCCCTTCGTTACGGCGACTCGGGCGACCTGGTCCTTTCCATCACCGCAAAACGAGATGACACCCACCTCACCATCGCCATCGCTGACAACGGACCAGGCATCCCTCTTAGCGCGCAGCCTTTTATTTTCGACCGCTTTTATCGCGTTCACAAAGACCGCTCCCGCGACGGCGGCGGCACCGGACTCGGACTCTCCATCGTCAAAAACATCATCCTCGCCCACGGAGGCACGATTTCCGTCGACAGCACGCCAGGCCACGGGGCCACTTTCCATATTCGACTTCCGGTTCCCGAAAACCCACTGACTGTTTGATTTTTTTCGCAACTTTTCCCCAACTCCGGGGTTTCAGCTTTTGAACATCATGAAACTCACCCA
>RFZT01000220.1 GCA_009920585.1 bacterium | reverse complement strand
GCCTTGATCACCTGCTGATACCATTCTGGAAAATCTTCATCCCTACGGGGAGTCACTGCGGTCTGCTGTTTATCGCTCATAACAGGAAATGATTGCGACCCTCAGCGGATCGTAAAGACCTTTTTCACAGGAGGCCCGAGGTTTTTAAGATTCTGAGACGAACAGAGAACTAAGCTCTACCGAAGACAGGAGAATGAAGATGGATTACTAAAGACGGGCACCAAAGTGATCGCAACAAGGTTGTGAAAGGATGTGGCTAAATTTTTTTCAAAAACCATTGGCAGGCGTGTGGGAGAATGAAGAGGGAAATCATGCCATCGATGAGGAGGCCGAGGGCGCAGGTTTGCCCGAGGGCCGCTAATCCCATGTTGCTGGCCAAGCCGAGCGTTGCAAAACCAGCCATGCTTGAGGTGCAACAAAGAAAAATAACGGAGGCAAATTGCTTTTGAGCCTGAGTGGCGTCCCCGCTGCGCTTGAAGGCGAGAAGGATGAGAATGCTGTAGTCCGTTCCTGTGCCCAAAAGCAGCAAGACGGCGGCGAGGTTGAAGAATCCCCACTGCATACCGAGCAGCGACATCGCTCCGGCTAGGCAAAGCAAGACAAGGCTCGTTGTGATGGTAAAAAGCAGAACTGCACGAATGCTTCGCAGAGCCAAAAGAAGAATCAGGAGAATCCCCGCAAGAAGTGCGAGCGAAACATGCAGAATTTCACGCGGGAGCGTTTGTTTGAGTTCCTCTCCAAGCGTGCCCCAACTCACCAGATGGACGCCTTCGCCTTGGATCGAAGCGACCAGCGCGCTCTCGCAACCGGGAGAGGGCTCCACAATGCCAAGGGCGAGGCAGTTTCCTCCATCGTGGCGGGCTAGTCTTCGCAAAATCCATGAGCTAGTATCTAGTTTATAATGTTAGCGTATTTACTTTCCGGAGATTTTTTGTTCACTCGGATTTTCGTCCACTCGAATGGAGCAGCAGTTTCGTTGTAGGCTTGGAGAAAGCTTTCAATTGCATCCACGAGTTGTTTGACGCTGCGGAAACTGGCCCCCTTCAGGGCCGCCCGGCTCAAGATGCTGAACCAGACTTCGATTTGATTGAGCCATGAGGCGTGGGTAGGCGTGAAATGAAAATGAACATGGGGATGTCGTTTGACCCAATGATGATCGGACTTCAATTTGTGAACGCTGAGATTATCGAGAATGAGGTGGATTTCCTTTCCTTGATGGCAGGCCGTCACTGAATCCAGAAATTGCAGAAATTCCTCGCGACGCTTTCTGGGAAAGCATCTTGCTTTGACTTGCCCAGTAGCCACATTCAGGGCAGCGAAAAGATTTGTGGTTCCGTGCCGTTTGTATTCGTGGGCAAACCCGGTCATTGAACGTCCATCGGGCATTTTTAGCCATCCCTGCTGCCTTTCGAGGGCTTGAACGCAGGGCTTTTCATCCACGGAAAGAACAACCGCGTTGGCCGGTGCTCCAAGGTAAAGGCCAATGATATCCGCGCTCTTGGTGTCAAACTCCGGATCCGTTGAAATGCACCAGGAGTGCCTTCGTTGCAGGCTGATGCCCAAAGTGCGCAATTCTTTCCAGATGCGGGCCGGGGCAATCCCCAAGGTCTCACCAAGAGTGCGTCCGTTCCACTTCGCGTATCCAGACGGGGGCTCGAAATCGATTTGCTCCAAGATTCGCTGCCGGAGAGACTCGCTATCATTGTGGATTGCAGGGCGACCGGGTCGAAAATCGTCTCGCAAGCCCATTATCCCTTCGCTATCGAATCTCACCCGCCATTTACTCACAGTGGCCGGGCGAGTCCGCATTATTGCGGCGATCTCGAGGTTGCTTTTGCCATGAGCCGCTTCCAGAACGATCCGAGCCCGGTCGGCATGGCGCCGTTGCGTGCGAGGGGCTCGGATGAGTTTCTCCAGTTCAGATTTTTCGGGTGCGGATAGATTGATTGGGGTGCATGGGCGGCTCATGAACCTCAAAATAGTTATTTCGCTTATTTTGTAAAGTAGATACTAGCTTGATCCGTCGGCCAGATCGGATTCGGGTGGTTGCCCCATGTCTCGGCTTAAGCAAAAAAAGAGGAGGCGAGAGCGAAGGCATCCTCCGTGAATCCATTATCGAGAAGGGTGGATTTCAACCGGGGGGACTGAAGAGAGAGGGTCTTGATTTCGGCGAGATTGGTTTTCTGGTGCGTCAGCTCAGGCCAGAGGGGGAGTGGGGATAGAAAATGGCGTGCGGTTCCATTCGCTTTCGCGGCCTGCAGGGCATCTTCGGCGCGACTCAAACGTTCCCAAACCTCGGACTCTTTTTTTCCCGAAACGATGAGGCTAAGAAAACCACGATCGTCTTGGAGGCGATTGTAAAGTTTGCTCAGAGCGGCGTGGGATTCACTTTTGCGCGGGCGAAAAGTGGCGGCCGAAAAGTCTGAATCGGGAAGGCCTTTGAAAACGAGAGATCCCAGCAAAAGAAACACCATTCCGAGAGTGATCCACATCCCCACTCGCGCAAACCGATCGGATGTGACGACCGCATCCAGGCGAGAAGTCTTGGGAGCGGCGAGCGGTTTTCGGAATTTTAAAACCAAGGGAGCGTAGAGTCCAAGCATCACCAATGCGCCGATACAGACACCGATGCCGACCATGTTGCCGAGTTGAGAGAGCCCGGGCAGGCTACTGAAATTAAGGGCAAAGAAAGCTGCTGCTGTCGTTCCTGCAGTCCAGACTATGCTTTGCAGGCTGTTCGATTGGAGGGACCGTGCGGTGCCGGAATGTGTTAACGAACTTTGATAAATGAAATAGCCGTAGTCCACGCTCAGGCCGATCATGACGGAAGCGAATCCGACGCCGGCAATGGTGAGTTCGTTCAGCGCGAGTCCGGCCGTTCCGAGTGTCAGGAGAAAAATGAGCTGAAGCATGAGCAGCAGCCCTAGAAGGGGAAGGAATCGCCCATAGCAAATCCAAAAAATAAGACTGATGAGCGCCAGAGTGATGGGGGCCGAGGTCATCATATCCCCCTGCATATCGGTGGAGATTTCAGCGACGAAGGCGGGCTCTCCGGTGAAACCAAGTTCGACGCCGCTTCCGCTGATCGCTTCGTTGCAAAGGGCCTTGATGTCTTTAATCCAAGTCGCTGTTTTTTGGTAATCAGGAAAGGGGGCGGCGGCCTGGACATAAACAACGCGGAATGTCCCATCCTTCGATGAAAACTCCGAAGTGCCGGACAGCCCGGATAAAGCCGAGTCCATGAGAGAGGAGAAAATCCGAAAGGGATCGTAGGTGAGCATGGCAACCTTGATCGGAGAGACCGAGGAATTAAGCTCCTCTAGGGTTTCTTGGAGGGTGTAGGCGGCCTGATCGGGCGCAAGCTGCTTCGCGATTTCGCGTATTTTTTCCGGAGGCTGGTTGAGAAGGACAACTTCACGAGGTCCGGGCGTCCCTGCAAGGCGATGGCGATTGCATCAGCTGCAGCCTTGGCTTGCTCGGGCTCGGCCGCGTCAATGGTCACGATAAGCTCGTCGGGTAAGGCAAAGTTCTTTAAAAAAAGAGACAACCCCTCGACTTGCTTAAGGTGGGTTGGGAGCAAGCGGAGGATATCGACATTGAAACTGATGCGCGACAGGCCGACGCCGATGTAGGCGGCCACCAGCAAGGCCAGCAAAGTGACACCAAGAAACTTAACGAGCGCTCTCATCAATGGCAAAACCAGTCAAATCGTAATCAAAAATACTGTTATCCAACTTGGGGTTGAGTTCAACGTGAGTGAACTCGGTTCTCATTGAGGAGCCTTCTTTGGTCACAAACTCAAAGCCAACCCAATGCCCCGTCGTGGGATTGAAATCAAGGAAGAGAGAGGACAATCCCTTTGCGGCAACGGGATCTTTGGGAAGCATCTCCAAGCGGCAATGGGGGCCGATATTTTTGAGCGACAGAATCTGCATTTGCTTTTGCAAGCCATCGACGGTCTGATTCGAGTTCATCTCCATCATGCGAAGCAAATCGGCAACGCCTGCGGCACGGGGAGAATCGAAGGAAACTTTTTCAGCTCGTTTTTTCAGGGGTTGAAGGATCGTGGCGCCTTGACGTGAGCCGATGATGATGGTTTTGGCGGGCTCCCCCAACTCCCAGCGGAAGCGGTCCGGCGAGGAGAACCAAAA
>RFZT01000219.1 GCA_009920585.1 bacterium | reverse complement strand
GGAAGCCCTCGCCGCCTTCCGTATGCTCTCCGAGGTGGAAGGCATCATTCCTGCGCTGGAGACAGCTCACGCGATTGCGCATGTCATCAAAGTTGCACCAACGATGTCCCGTGATTCCATTCTCATTGCCAACCTTAGTGGTCGTGGTGACAAAGATGTTCAGCAGGCAGCGGAGATATTGTTGAAGTAAATATCGACCGCAACGAAGCTACTCTTTGAGTGGGCTGAAACGAACATCTTCCATTCTTTCGCAAGGCAAGCCCTAGGTTTGAAAATTCTATTGATACAGTTAAAGCGCATCGGCGACGTCATTCTGACGACGCCGTGTGTTGTATCTCTCAAAGCAAAATACCCGCAGGCCCGCATTACCTGGGTTTTGGATAGTGCGTGTGAATCGATGGATGAAATCCTTCCTGGCGATCAAAGGTTGTATTTCAAAAAAGGGGCGCTGAATGCCGCATTTTGGAGAACCCTTCTTTTTCAAAAGTGGGATTTGTGCTTCGAATTCACTGGGACTGATCGCGGACGACTGGTGACTGCGATGTCCCGAGCATCACAGCGTGTGACCTACAAGCGTCACGCTGTAGGTTTGGGTCGCCACGTCTTCAATCGTTTTATTGAAGTTGATGTGAAAACACTTCATACCGTCGACTACCACTTGGCATTGGTGGAAGCGCCGTCTCACTGTTTTTCTGGATCACTCATTATTTCTGCGAGTCTGGAGCAAAAAGCGGAATCCCTTTTGGGATCAACAGGGATCCAGGGTCCTTATGCCATAGTGCATCCTGGAGCGGCGCGTGGGGAAAAAATGTGGAGCACAGCTCGATGGTGCGAGGTCATCCGTTTTTTGATCACGGAGAAAAACCTTAATGTCTTTATCACAGGCGGACATGGACCCGAGGAGCTTGCTCAAATCGATGAAATCATTAAAGAGTGCGCTTCGGCCCGTCTTTGCTCCCTAGCCGGAAAAACAAGTCTTTCCGAACTCGCGGCAATCATCGCGAAGGCCCAGATTTTTGTTGGAGTTGATACTGGGGCTTCTCATATGGCCGATGCATTCCAAGTCCCGTCCGCAGTTCTTTTTGGGGGAACAAATCCTTTCCACTGGGGGCCCCGAAACCAGAACGGAAGGGCCGTGGGAATTCACGGATTCTCTTCCTACCCGCATGACTTTCCCAAATGCAGAATGCAGGAAATTCCGGCCGAAAATCTGATCGGCGCGATCAATAGCGTTCCCCCGCTAAAAGCATTCACAGATTGACCGAAGGGGATGCTTTTACCAAAGTCCACGGTCAGTCGCGAATTTGAATGAAGAATTTATCCGTCGTTGTGCCTTTTTATAATGAAGGCGAGTTGGTCGTGGAGGTTTTGAGCGAAATTCGCAGAGCCCTTCCGAATGCCGAAATCGTTGCCGTGGACGATGGGAGTTCTGATGGCACTGCGGATAGAATCAAATCGATCCCGAGTGTGAAGTTGCTATCATTCCAAAAGAATTGCGGCCAGAGCGCTGCCATTTATGCAGGTCTGCACGCCGCCAGTGGAGAAATCATCGCCATGATGGATGGGGATGGACAAAATGATCCTGCTGATATTCTTAAGCTTATTCAGGGGATGTCTCAAGCGGATGTCGTTTATGGGGTTAGAAAAGACAGAAAGGATGCATTCGCGCGTTTGATATCCTCACGTATTGCGAACGCCATTCGTCGGTTTGTCCTTGGTGACAGGGCAAGTGATACAGGTTGCACGTTGAAGGTCATTCGGCGGGAACATGTTAAATTCTTAATCCCATTCAATGGATTGCATCGTTATTTGCCAGCGTTGTTTGAGCGTGCCGGGCTGAGTTTTGCGGAAGTTGCCGTCAACCATCGCGCCAGAAAGGCCGGAATCTCGAAGTATACCATCAACGGGCGTGCCTTGCGTGGGATTTTCGATCTTATTGGAGTACGCTGGTTAATGTCTCGAATGATTATTTGGCCTTAAATACCATATGGATCTGTTAATAAACTATTTTCATAGTATTGGCTCTTTCTTCAATATTCCGATTGGAAATTTTTTTGGAATCCAAATCGATTCGGGGAAAGTGATTGGCTATATCGGGGTCACCTTGTTTTCCGCGCGCTGGCTTATTCAAATGGGGGCGTCTAGGAAGCATGGCAAACCTGTCCTTCCTAGAATGTTCTGGTATGCAAGCATTGTTGGCAGTTTCTGTTTGCTGTCCTACTTTGTATTCGGGAAAAACGACTCTGTGGGCATTCTTTCGAATCTCTTTCCCATGTCCGTAGCGGTTTACAACCTCTATTTGGACTTCAGTCATCGCAAAAGATTGTCATGACATTAGTGCAATCGGCGTTCGATAAACACAAGTGGCCAATAGGGATTGCCGCATTGTGCTTTGTTTTTGCATTATTTTTCTACGGACGCCATTTGGATTTTTCGGGATATGCGCATCCAGACGAGCCAAATAAGATCAACCAGATCATGAGAAATGAATATAATTTTCATCATCCCATGATGATGATTCGATCGATTCATCTGTCCGTAAATTGGTTGGCCAAGGCATCTGATTTTGAGTTTGTCAAAGTGGCGGGGCGTTGGGGGAGTGTGATATGCGCGTCCATTTCCGTGGGCTTGTTTGTTCTGATCAATGGGCGTCTCTACGGGCGATTTATAGCGGCCGCGACTGGGATTTTTGTATTATCCAATCCGCACCTTTTTGATTTGGCGCATTACTTCAAGGAGGACCCTTGGTTGCTTTTTGGGATTAGTTTTACGCTCCTAGCGATGCTGATCCACTCGGAGTCTCGAGGCGCTCTCAGTGCATGTTTGCTGGGTTTTTCAGCATCGCTTGCCATTTCTGCAAAGTATTCCGCAGTGCTTGTTCTGCCGTTTGTTTTCTACATTCTATTTAGCTCCTCGATTCACAAAAAAAGAGATTTTTGGGCCTGTTTGCTGTGTTTGATTTTGGGGGTAGTCGCGATTAATTTTCCGGCTCTCGAGGCTTTGACGAAAGTCTCGAGTAGTTTTAGTCATGAAATCGCCTCTTTGAGCGGCGAGTCAAAAATCGCCTCCCGCCGAGTCCCTCATGGTGTTTATTCGAACGTCTATTGGCAATCATCCACGCCGGTGCTCATTTTTCTCTTGGCTGTCTATGGAATTACGCTCTGGCGCAAAGGTTGGAAAATCACTCCATTCGAGTGGGTGATATTGTTATTTCCGCTGGTCTATATTGCTGTGCTTTCGTTTTTGCCTAAGACCCACCACAGATACTTTTTGCCTGTGGCCGTGATGTTGGCGTGCTTGAGTGCGGTCGGGTTGCAGGGCATTCTGCGTCTCAAACATGGGCGGTGGATTGCGAGTGGGCTCATTTTGCTTTCTGTGGCTTGGCAGTGTCCGCGCCTCCTTCTTGCTGATCGGGGTTTTTCTCAAGATTTTAAAACGGAAGCGCTCTTATTCCTCGAAACGAAACTCCCTGTTACCGCCATCGTTTTAGAGGATAAAAATGTGAACCTGCCGGCAAGCCCGCGATTGCTCAAAAGACGGCTTGCTCCATCTGACACCCTTGAAGGATTGCGTGCGGATGGGATCACTCACGTTATTGTTTCCAGCAGGCAATACGGGGGTCTATTTTTAGAAAGTTCGAGGCCTAAAAAAGGGGGCGAGGAAAATTTTTTAAAAATGAGGGCTCTATATGAGCATCTCTTCGATGAGGGGAAATTGCTCAAGGAATGGGAGACGGGTGGCAATATTTACCTCGCGCCTCCCTTGCGGATCTATTCGATTGCGAAAGAGGGCGGGGCATCGAACTAGACTGCGATTCCGATCGCCCGTGCGAAGCGTTCGCGAAATTTCTCCCAAGAATACTCCGCCACAACGGTCTCACGTCCCGATTTTCCCATGCTGGCACATTGGGTATGGTTTTGGTGCAGGAAGCGTAAGTTTTCAGCGACCGAAGCCGTGTTTTCTCTCGAAACCAGAAAGCCGTTAATGCCATCACGCATGGGAAAGCCGCAGTCAATTGTGGCAATCGTGGCAAGACCGCAGGCGGCTCCTTCCAGAAGAGACTTGGCCATTCCCTCTCTGCGCGAAAGCAAGATCTGCGCGTCGCATGTGTTGAAGAGGTCAGGGAGGTCGCGCTGAAACCCCATCCAACGGATGTTGCGGTCGGAGTT
>RFZT01000218.1 GCA_009920585.1 bacterium | reverse complement strand
GAATCCGTTGAAACTTCTCGCCGCGTCACCGTCGGCTGGAAGTCGGAAATGAAGGTCAAAGTTTCTGGGCAAGGATCCAAAGGGGCTCCCGTGAATGTTCAAGTTTACGAAAACAACAATCTCCTCACGGAAAAACAAACCCAAATCCCTAACGAAGGCGGCGAGCGGGAAGTCGTTTTCGAGTTGGAGCGCCCCAAAGTGGGCACATTCAATTACCGTGTTCTGGTCCAGCCGTTGAGTGGGGAAAAAAACACCCAAGACAACGAGCGCTTACTCGATGTCGAAGTCATCGATGCCCGCAATCGTCTCCTCTATGTGGAAGGTGTCCCTCGTTGGGAGTATAAATATCTACGCCGAGTTCTCCTCTCGAACAAGCAGGTCACGCCGCTGATCTTTTTCACTGGTCCGGATGGCAAGCCGCGCGCAGGAACACCGATGGAGGGGTTCACTCCCGAGATGCTGCCGGATCAATTGAAGTCGCTCAAGATCGTCATGCTCGGGAATGTGGACATGGAGGAACTCGGATCCCAGCGCGCCGCGAATCTTCTGAAATTTGTGGAGGATGGAGGCAGTTTGGTTTTTCTTGGTGGAACCAAAGCCTGGTCGTCAGGCGGTCTTCTTAAAGGGGAACTTGCGAAGGCCATGCCTGTAAGGGCTTCGCAGTTGACCCCGCTGGAGGGCCAGAAACCATTTCCAGTGAAGCTCTCGAGCGAGGCCAGCGCCCATCCGGCCTTCGCTGGAGATCCCCAGCTTTGGCAAAACATTCCTCCGGTGCTTTCTGTTTTTACGGGTGGCGAACTTTCACTTGGTGCTGAAACTCTCGTCACGGCCCAAACGCCCCTAGGAGATAGCCCAGTGGTTGTCACGCAGAGATTCGGTCAGGGAAAAGTCACCGCGATTTTAACGGATTCGTTGTGGCGTTGGCAGTTGGATCCGGAGGCTGGAAAAAATCAGCCCTATGACCGCTTCTGGACACAATTGATCTCCTGGCTTCTTCCTCAAGCGGAGGTAATCGATGATATGAGGCTCGATCTTTTTGCCGATCGCGATGAGATTTACTTTGGGGAATCGATCGAGATCCAATCTCGCTTTGGTAGCGAGAAGGTGGCTCAACCCAAAACGGTGGACGCTAAAATCAAATTACCTGATGGCCGCGAAATCCCCTACCGGATGGAGTCGCGCCAGATCACGACGGCCTCGGGGAAAGTCTTATCAGGATTTGCGCTCCCGTTTCATCCCGAAGTGTCTGGGCAATTTAAAGTCGTGGTGAACGCGACTGTTTTAGGAAAGGTCTACACCAGTGAGCCCTTCACCTTTTTCGTGAAGCCCTTCTCCCCTGAGACCTTGCCCCAACCAGCCAAGATGGGCACCCTCGCCAAAATCGCCCAAAGCAGCGGGGGCCAATTTTACGAAAGCACCAAGGAGTTGGACGAGGCACTGAGCGCACTCAAAATGAAGGCCACAGAGGAAAAAATTTCAGATTACAGAACAATCTGGAGAACTTGGCCGGTTTTGATCATTGTCATGATGCTGATAACCGCATCCTGGATCGCCCGAAAACTTCAAAACATGCCGTAGATATTTTAACCTATGAAAACCCATTACTCGCTCACCCTTCATTTGCTCCTTGGAAGCCTTCTCCTTAGCCTCTCGGCTAACGCGCAATCACTCCTTCCCAATGGGAGCTTTGATGATCCATCCGATCCCCTGAAGGGCTGGGTAACAGACTACGAATGGACCGGAAATAGTTACTACATCGCAAATAAAGATTTTGTTCATGTGGAGCCGGATGGAACTCGGAAAAATATCGTGAAGTTGGTTTCCCCAGGAGACGGGGGGGTGAAAATCGAGTCGATACCGATTAAGTTGGAGCCTGGGTTTCGTTACACATGCACTCTGGATGTCAAAGGTGGACCCTATCGCCTTTACTTTTCGGGTTACAGGTGGGCACCAGGGGTGCCTCCCAATGACAACCCTTCCATTGCTGACCTTCGACCTATTTATAAAAGCAAAGCCGTTACAGGAACATCACCGGATTGGACGAAGGTCACCTTCGAGTTGCCCGGCGTCAAACTCTCCGAACAGGCGCTCGCCCACCTGAAGGATGTTCGTTTTATCACGATCTATCTTTGGTTTTTAGGAGGGGCCAATTATATCGACAATGTCACCCTCACGAAAACCCCCGATGAGTCGATGAATTTCTAATCGGCATCAGGCTTCCTTCCATGCGCGAAACACTCCATAAGAAACTCGAGAAAATCGGCCGCCGTATTGTTGGCGATCGCGCCCTCTTGGCGTTAACATGGTGCCTTGCGCTGATTTTTGGGTGGGTTTTCGTTCATGCATCGGCTGACCTCTGGTTGCGGTTGGAGCCGGGCAAACTTTATGCGACATGGGCTGTTTTTTTAGGGCTCGTCGGCGGTACTTCGTGGCTTGTTTCTTCCATTTGGAGGAAGCGATATTCGCCGGAAGGCATCGCGGCCACGGTCGAAAAGACATTCCCTCATCTCGATAACAGGCTGATCAACTACCTCCAACTTTCTAGCCAACGCAGACGAGATCCCTTTACCGATGCCTATGTGAAAGCCGGATTTCCAGATTTGGAAAAATTGGATTTAAAGCAATTGGGAGATTTAAAGGCTCACAAGCGCAGTCGCATCACTCTGGCTATACTTCTCGTTGTCCTCATCGCACCCAGTCTTTTATTTGGTCGGGCGTGGGCGGTTTCCGTTTGGCGCACCATCAACCCTTTCACGTCGATCGAGCCCCCGACACTCACAAAAATTGTCGAAGTCACTCCCGGTGATGCTCCTATTTTTCAAGGCGAGGGAGTTCTTCTCGCCGCCAAAGTCAAGGGCTTCAACGGGCATGAAGTGATGCTCGATCTTGATACTTCCGACGGGCCCCAGCAGGTCCTCTCTCTGGGTAAGATAAAAGACACGGGAGAGACGACATTTTCTTACAACCTGCAAAAAGTGACGACCGACGTGCTCTACCGCTTTCGAGCGGGGGATTCACGCCCTACTGCATGGTATAAGATTTCCACTCGCCCGCCGCCGTCTTTCACGGATATCTGGGCTTCCGTTAAGTCTCCAGATTACATGAAGCGCCCGATTTATTGGGTGAATCTCCGCGAAGAGAACTTTTCTGCACCAGTGGGTTCCCAAGTTCAAATCATCGCAGTGACCAATGTGGCCATGAAAAACATCATGGTTTTAGGGGCCGTCAAGGATGTGGCGCGATTCAAAACGGGGGATAAACCCAATGTGTGGATGGCGGATGTGACCTTAACTGATGGACCGAACATCTTATTGAAAGGCATCGATTCTTCCGGTTTTAAACTCGATGAAGAAATTGCCATTTCGAGTGCAGGGGATAAACCTCCAAGCATTGAGGTTGTTTCTCCTGCAGCCAAAAGCAGTCTGCCTCCAGGGGAGCGTCCGCAAATCGAGTTTAAGGTCGCGGATGATATAGGTGTCTCCGAGATTCTTCTCGAAGAGTTGCCCGCAGACTCCGCAAGCGATGCCAAGGGCGTCGTTATCCAATCCTGGAAGCCGGATGGAGTGAAAGCCTTCCAACAAATCTGGAAGGCCACATCCGCTCCCCCTTCCGGAAAGGGCATATCCTACCGACTGATTACAAGAGACACTAAACCAGAAGCCCCGAACGAGACCATTTCCTCTCCCATCGTGTTTGATGTTCCAAGTGCTTCTGAAATGACCAAGAAAAGCGATGAGCTCGAGTCGAAGGCGCTTGCCAGTTTGGAAACCCTTTTGAATCTCCAAAAGTCCAACCTCGAAGTCTGTGAGGGATACAAGGGCAAACTCGATAAGACAACTTCCGCAGATTGGCTCAAGGCGAGTAAGACCGAGGAGGATATTCGTGGCATTATGCATGAACTTCTGGGCAATCCCCTCGAGCCCTTGGGGACACTCACACCAATCGCTAAAAAGCTCTATCGCGATGAAATGATGTGGGTCGTGGATGCATTGAAATCTCTCGCTCAAGGCAGTGGGGGGAGTCGCGAGAAATCGGCTAAGGAAGCCATCGACCTGATGAATAAAATTCTCAGCCAGTTAAGTTGTGCGGAGCAATCAGCTCAAGATGCCCAACAATCTCGCGAACTGAATAAGCTGACAGCCCTCCTCGAGGCGTTGATACGTGATCAGGGGGCCAACTTGGAAAAAACC
>RFZT01000217.1 GCA_009920585.1 bacterium | reverse complement strand
GCGCTTGCCCTTCGAGGAAACCAGTCCTGGCCACCGTCACATCTCGCATGTCATCGGCGCTTATCCGGGCAACGTCATTGATCTCGACGACGATCCCGTTATGCGCTCTGCCGTTATTAAATCCATCGACGGTCGCATGGCCCATGGCGGAGCGGGCACAGGATGGAGCCGCGCTTGGACCATTGGTATGTTCGCCCGCTTCTCCGATGGGGAAAGTGCATATGACAATTTCCACGCGATCCTCGCGAAATCGACCCTCGATAATTTATGGGACACATGCGATCCATTTCAAATCGACGGTAATTTTGGCGCCACCGCCGCCGTCGCGGAAATGCTCCTCCACAGCCACAATGGGGAGATCAAGTTGCTTCCCGCCCTGCCTTCAAAGTGGAGGGATGGCTCGATCAAAGGCCTACGCGCTCGTGGCGATTACACGGTCGACATCACTTGGGCCGCTGGCGAACTCACCGAGGCAATCATCCGCGCCGGAGACAGAAGCCCAAGCGAAATTCGGGTGGTCTATAAAAACAAACCCCAAACGCTAAAGATCCAGCCAGGTAAGTCAGTGACTCTGACGCCGAAGGAATTTTAAGAGGAATCCCTCACTATGAAACGACGTTTGATTATCACGTGTAGCGTTATAGCTGCATGTCTCATGGCCCAGGTGGCTCAGGCAGGCGAACCCAGCGCGACTGATCCAATCCGAAAAACCATGTCCTTGGATCAGGGGTGGCGTTTCAAAGAGGGGTGGTTCACTCTTCCCGAGCGGACGCCCGTTGCAGGTTGGCGCTATCGCTTAGACGCGCGAGGGGAAGCCTCAGCGGACGTTATGGCGGCACCCGGAGTTGACACGTCAGGACCAGAGTGGGCGGAGGGATCCAAGTTCGACGCCCGCAAAGGCCAAAAAGAGGAGTCGATATTGCAAGGCTGGCTGGCTGTGGGCGACATGAACCGCAAAGACGATTTCATGACAGCTTGGTTCCGTGCCGAGTTGCCCGGAAAATCCGCCACTAGGCCGGCACTGGAGTTTTCACGCATTCATCGGATCGCGCATGTCTATGTCAACGGGGTCAAGCTGGCGCGGAAAGAAGGACAAGAAGAAGATTTCACGGTCGATCTCAGCAAGGTCTGGAAAAACGAAGGCACAAACTCGGTGGCCGTATTGATTGAGGGCCTTGATAACTGGGGGACACTGGGAGACGTGAAGTTTGTGGATTTGGACAAAGTCGTCTTCCCATCCACACATCCGATCAGCCCGGATTATGATGACAGTGGCTGGAGAAGCGTGGACGTTCCGCACGACTATATCGTTGAAGGGAAAATCGTCAGTCGTGGGGGAGGAGACGGATATTCTCGTTTGCCAGCATTATACCGGAAGGTTCTGACGAAGCCGGAGATGGCTTCAGGAAGCCGGGTTTGGCTGGAATTCGATGGGGTTTACCGCATGAGCCAATATTGGATCAATGGGAAGCATATCGATGTTCACCCCGGTGGATTTGTGCTGAATCGCATCGATGTCACCGATGCGCTTAAACCAGGTGACAATTCCCTCGTGGTGAGTGTGAACCCGATTATTTCCGAGAGTGGTTTCGACGGCGCCGGAATCTATCGGCATGTGAGAATGGTGGTCGTGGCGCCCGTGCACGTGGCGCCGGATGGTCTCTTTGTGACTTCGACGATTCCTGACCCGAAGGATGGAGTCACCGCACCAGCGGAAGTCCATGTTGCCGCAACGGTAAACAACACCGGCAAATCAGCTGTGGATGCCGAAGTGATTCAGGAGGTCGTGGATGCCGGCGGCAATGTTGTGAAGTCCACAACACAGAGGCAGAAGCTTGGGGAGGGCGAGACGGCGATGAAGCAGAACCTTCAAATCCCTGAAGCCAAGCTGTGGTCCTGTGAGCATCCGGTTCTCTACACGCTACGCACCACGATCAAGGTGGATGGTCAATCGGTGGACCGTTTGCTGACGCCCTTCGGGATCCGTAAAATCGACTTTGATGCGAATCGGGGATTCCTGCTCAATGGAGAGGTTGTCAAAATCAAAGGGATTTGCTCCCGTCCGAATCATGCCGGGGTCGGCCATGCCATGCCTCGCCGTCTGACGGAATGGCGCCTGGAGCAACTGAAAAAAATGGGTGGTAACGCATACCGGTGTTCTCACTACGCGTTTGAACCTGCCTTTTACGATGCCTGCGATCGTATGGGAATCCTCGTGATGGATGAGTTCCGCAGCTTTGGCGATGGCTGCACCATGCTGGCATCCGATAAAACGACGGCGGATGCTCTGGAGAATCAGACTATTCAGGTGAAGAACCACCGGAACCACCCCAGCATCATCATGTGGTGTTTAGGAAATGAAGGTGGCGCTTATCAGAATAAGCCCAGCGGCGGACGGATTGCGGCGTCAGTGAAAAAGTTGGTCGATACCTTGGACGGAACGCGCCCGACGACCTATGCGAATAATGGCAGTCTCGGACCGGGTCTCAAGGATGATGATGCCTATACCAAGGTGGGAGTTTCCGGCGCGGTCGATATCGTGGGGTTCAATTACAGCATTCGTAATTACGACAAGATTCATGCTCGGTATCCAGATAAACCGATGGTGGGAACGGAAACCTGCAGTGAAATCGCAACCCGCGGTTGCTACGATCGCACGCCATTTAAAAATAAAATGGGTGGGCCGACTCTCTACGGTAATGAAGCCCTCTGCTATTTGAGTGCCTATAGTGAAAGCTGCATGGGATGGTCGGCGACCTGCGAAGCAGGATGGAAAGCCGTGGTGGAGCGTCCTTGGATGATGGGGGAATTTGTCTGGTCTGGCTTTGACTACCAAGGGGAACCCACGCCTTTTGGTTTCCCAGGGCAACCCGCGATCAGTACGCAATTCGGGATTATGGATTTCTGTGGGTTTCCGAAGGATGCCTACTGGTATTACAAATCCTGGTGGGGCAGCGAACCCGTCCTGCATGTCTTTCCGCATTGGAACTGGCCGGGTAAGGAAGGTCAGGAGATTCCTGTGTGGGTTCACAGTAATTGCGATGAGGTGGAACTATTCCTAAATGGAAAATCCCTCGGTAAAAAAACGATGGAAAGGAACAGCCATCTGGAATGGCAGGTGCCCTATGCCCCTGGCAAATTGGAGGCCAAGGGAACGAGCCAAGGCAAGCCACTCAGCGCCGTGCGTGAAACCACCGGCGGGCCTGCTGGTATAGCCCTTGATCCCGATCGTTCCTCGCTCACGGCGGACGGTGCGGATCTGGCGTGGGTAGGGGTGAGCATTGTCGATGACCAAGGGCGCGTTGTGCCGACGGCAGGCAACATGGTTCGATTCTCCGTCAAGGGCCCGGGCATAGTTCTCGGCGTCGGCAACGGTGATCCCACTTGTCATGAGTCCGTCAAGGCATCGCAACGTTCCGCCTTCAATGGCTTGTGCATGGTGCTAGTGCAGACCACGCGCACGCCGGGCGAGATCATTCTCACCGCAGAATCCGACGGGCTGAAGTCCTGCACGATCAAGCTCAATTCCCATTCCAAATGAATCGAAAATTACTCGCCGTTTGGGGTTTTACGGCCCTGCTTCTGATTTCTCAGCTGGTCGATTCTCCAGCGTTGGAGGCGACCGCACCCAAATCGGATGCGAGGAAAATCCTATCTCTGGATGCCGATTGGCGCTTTCAGAAAGGGGATTCACCGCTTCCCGGTCGGACAAAGCTCGGTGGCTGGCGCCATCGCGTGGATCCGCGCGGCGAGGCCTTAGCTCAAGAAATATCGACTCCTGGGCTGGATACTTCTGGCCGGGAGTGGGCGGCGGGATCCTACATTTCCCGTGGCAAAGACACCACCGGCGAAGAGTGGCGCGAGGGTGGAAACCTTGGGCCTAAAGGCTCCGTGTTTTTCGCATGGTTCAGAACCGAGATCAAGGACTTTGCCGCTCGCCGTCCGACGCTCGAGTTGATTGGGGTGACGGGCGGAGATGTCACGATTTACGTGAACGGCATTAAACTCAAACAACACCGAGGGGGAAAAGCGGAGATGTTTTCAGTTGATGTCAGCAGTGCCTGGAAACCCGCAGGGGTCAATGTCATTGCCCTCCTCGTTGAAGCCAAAGACTCCGCCTACCTGGATTCCGCCGTCGAGTTGGTGGATAGGGAAAAAGTCGAGGTGCCGGCGACGTCTTGGGCCAGTCCCGCTTTCAA
>RFZT01000216.1 GCA_009920585.1 bacterium | reverse complement strand
TGCCACACTTTGTTCATGCTCATTATACCCCAAGCGAAAAGCGTCGCGACGATGAGATCCGGGCGTTTTACGATCAGGCACTAGCCCAAAGCAGAGAAGGCCGTCCGCTCATCGATGTTCGCTCGCCGGGCGAGTTCCGTGGCGAGATGACTCATATGCCAGAGTATCCTCAGGAGGGTGTTCTTCGAGGCGGGCACATCCCCGGCGCAGCCAGCGTACCATGGAAGATGGCCGTAGCTGATGATGCGACATTCAAATCCTATGAGGAACTTCGCACGATCTATGAAGATGAGGCTGGACTGAAGGGTGGTGACGATGTGATCGCTTATTGCCGCATTGGCGAGCGTTCCAGCCACACGTGGTTCGTTCTCACCTATCTCCTCGGCTACAAAAATGTCCGCAATTACGATGGATCCTGGACTGAATGGGGCAACCGCGTGGGTGCACCGATCGAGAAAGGCTAGGCCATGTCATACCCGGCCAAACTCAGCCAAATTATCGAACTTTTCGAGACGTTGCCCAACTCCGAAAAGCGGGAGGCACTCATCTCCTATGCCGACTCCGCGATGCGCCAAGGCCCCAAAGACGGCGAAACATTCGATCTCGAGGATATTCGTAAAGACGAGGAATGCACCGACTCGGTCGGTGTTTTTTTAAAACTTTCCCCAACTCGTGGGTGCACGTTCCGCGTCACACTCGGCCCGCATGTACAAACCCTCACTAAGGCGATGACATCAATTCTCTGCAAAGGTCTTGATGGACTCACTCCCGAAGAGGTCATTGAGGTTCCGGCCGACTTTGTTCCGAAGATTGTCGGGGCCGACCTCGTACGCCAACGAAGCCAGACCGTTTACTACATTCTCACCCGCATGAAGGGTATCACCAAAGTGTGGTTGAACCGGGAGCGAAGCGCGAAGCACATCTAACCTCCTTCCCTACTGTTTCCGCTAGGTGGAGGCTTGGTCTTTCAAATAGCGGAGTACGGAAGCGGGATCGCCTTTGGCCTGCAAAACAGCTTGAAGAAATCCGGGTAAATTAGCGTGATAATTGGCAAGGAACGCCCGATCGCCAGAGCAACCATACATGATATCTCGGCAGAGTGTGCCTTCTAAAAAACACTCCGCCTTGCGAATGATACGCGGCAGCCAAGCAACCCCATCAAACGAGTCACTCTTGCGGGGCAAATCGCTTTCAGGAATCTCGGCGTTTGTTTGGACACCACCAAAACATGCGACACGCAGTCCTGCGACACCAAGAAACGTCTCCAAATCGGGAGCTCCATATCGAGAAAAATCATCCACGTAGTCGTAGAGAGATGAGTTTGTAAGACCCAGGCAGACCAAGGCAGCGGACGATTCCGGAGAAAGAATCGTATCGGGAGTGCGGCAATCAGATTGATAATTGGCGAGGGCCTCAGTGTGGAGGGTCTTGAGAAGAGTTGTGTAATGGGTGTTCATTTGGATTCAGGCGAATCATCCCCTGTTCCAAGGAAGCGAACACGACGATCCACTCTGGGGAGTAGAATCGTGAGTGTGAGACCTCGACCAGGCGAGCTTTCTAGGATTACTTCGCCGCCGTGGGCGCGAACGATGCGTCGTACAATGAGCAACCCAAGCCCATTGCCGTTAGATTTAGTGGTGAAGTAGGGCTCAAAAATGCGCGTGATGTTTTCTGGAGAAATCCCACCTCCAGTGTCACTGAAAACGATGCTCACATGGTTCGTATCCAACGAGGTCGCCACACGCAGGATCCCGCCGCTTTTCATGGCCTGAAAGGCATTGCGGCAGATATTGTAAAATGCCTGTTTGATCTGATCTCCATCGATTTGAAGAAGTGGCAGCCCCTTGGATAGATCCTTCTCCACGATGATATCACGATCCTGAATCTCGGCGGAGAGAAACTCCAATGTCTCGTTGAGGATGGAGTTGATGTCCGACGAAGAAACCTGGAGGGGCTGAGGGCGAATGGCTCGTAGAAATTGAGTAATGATGTGATCCAATCGAGTTACCTCGCCGCGAGCAATGGAGACCGATTCCTCGAGTTGCTTGCGGAGATTCGGCGGAGCCTTCTGAAGATTCCGCTGCATCAGTTGGAGGTGGATATTGAGCGAGTTGAGCGGATTACCAATCTCGTGCGCTACGCCCGCGGCAAGCATCGTCAGAGCCGAAAATTTCTCGACCTCGATGGTTTCCTGAGCAGCCCGATGGGTCTGTGTGATGTCGCGCAAGATCACAGCACGGCCAACGGTCTCGCAATCCTTGCCATCCGACTCGTCGCTCAGTAGCGGGACAACATAAAAATTCAGCAAACGATTGTCGGGATAAAAAACCTCCAGGTCTCGGCTGATAATTTCACTGCGCGAGCTGGTGAGCGCATCCCAATCCATACCACGAACAACTTCGGATAAGGGGCGACCCAAACTGGACTCCGACTCAATTCCGAAAAATCCGCAAGCGGCGCGGTTGAGATACAGGATGCGACCATCGGGATTGGTTACGATGACTCCCTCCAGAATGGCGTTGAATATCGTCTCAAGGAAACCTTTCTCGCGCGCGATTTCTACAAGGTAATTCTGCACCTCGCCGGTCTGAACCAAGGGAAGGCGCTCAATGAGTTTGTCGAGAAAACCGCGTTTCATGTGTCGTTAGTCTATGCCAGACCTCTTGTTCAATGGACTTATTTTTGGATTGGGATCGGTAAAATAACTCATCAGGCTTTTTTCTGTTTTATGCTTTCCACTGCACGGCTTGTTCTTGAACGGCAAAGCGCAGGAAACCACGTCCACCGGGTCGTCCATTGCCAGAGTTACCCCACCCCCCGAACGGCAAAGTGGATGGAGAAAATGTGGTTGGCAAATTACGATAGAGATTTCCAACCGAAAGACGGGGCCCGATTCGTGAAAAAGTCGCTTCGCAATCCGTGAACACGCTCGCTGTTAGACCAAAAGCCCAAGCCTCATGACGAGCGATAGCATCCGCCTCATGATCGTAGATTTCTGCAACCAGAATCGGAGCAAACGTCTCGCACTTAGCAAGCGAAGAGGCATCGAGTGAGGCGCTATCGGATACCATGACGACAGCGGGCAGGACATAGAATCCATGTTGTTCTTTGTCATTACACTCCAGAATTCCGCCAGGAACAATCCATTCGCCTTGGGATCCAGATATCAACTGCTCGTAGCGTTCGTGTGCCGAAAAATGAATCAACGGACCGAGAAGGGTCGTTTCATCGAGAGGATCAGCGGGCCGGTAGCGCTGAAGTGATGTTTTGAAAAGATCCAAGAAGCGATCGGCAATGTCCCGATGAAGAAGAACTCGGGATGTCGCATTGCAGCGCTGTCCAGCAGTGAGACACATTCCATCTGCAACAGCATCGGCAGCAAGCGAGAGATTGGCATCTTCGCAGATGATAGCGGTATTTTTCCCACCGAGTTCCAGCGCGAGGCACTTGGAGTAATCTCCCGCAAGGGAAGTCGCGAGGGCACGACCAACAGGGAGTGATCCCGTGAAACACACCGATCTCACCGCAGGATCCAAACAAAGAGCCTGCCCAATCGGACCCCATCCCTGAACAAGCTCAAAGACGCCAGCAGGCAGGGCAGACTGCATCACCTGCGCGTAGGCGAGGCCCACATTGGCAGCCATCGGCGAGGGTTTGAAAAGAACGGTATTTCCAGCCAGAAGATAAGCGAGTGTCGCCCCGTGGCCGAGATGAACAGGAAAGTTGAATGGCGCAATGACTGCCGCCGGCCCGCGTGGAAAATGACGCACCAAAGACGGATTCGGACCATCGGCAACCAATTCATCGCGGAGAAACCTCTCGCCATCGGTAAAGGTGAGATCGAACTTCGCCATCGCCGCCGCCATTTCCAGACGGGCTTCGCGAATGGGCTTTCCCGTCTCGCGTGTGATCAGAACAGCTATCTCCTCGCTTTTGGAACGAAGGTTTTCAGCACATTGAGAAAGAGCAGCACGGCGCTCGTCGAGGGACAGCCCTGCCCAACTAGGAAATGCCTTGCGAGAACGAGCGATAGAAGCCGACACATCCCCACTGGATACGATCGGAAGGGCATAACTCAAATCACCGGGAGAAAAATTCTGCCAATCGCAAGTATCAGCGCTCATACCCAACCAATCTGCGTCCTCAGACAGAAAAGCTCAATGCGTTTTGCAACTCGCGAGATCAAGAAGGACTTTACCTG
>RFZT01000215.1 GCA_009920585.1 bacterium | reverse complement strand
CGGGTGACTGGCGAAGCGGGCGCTGATGGGTTAGGTCCGCGCCATCGCCGCGCTTCCGCCGGCTCCTATAGGCTCGAGGAACAATCACGTGAAGGTCGCCGCAAGCGCTCTCCGGGCCGATGAAACGCCCCACTGCCAACGTGGTGTGGTTCAAAAAAGACCTTCGCATTACCGATCACCAACCTCTTGCCTCCGCCGCTCGGGAGGGGCAGGTCGTCTGTTTATTCATCCACGAACCCGAGTGGTGGGCGACTCCGGAATGCGATGGCTCACACCGCATTTTCCTTTCGGAATGCCTCGCCGATCTGGACGCTTCCCTTCGGCAACTTGGAGTGAGCTTGCTGCAGCGCTACGGAAATGCCACCGAGGTGCTGGATCGCCTCGCCACAGAGATCGATATCACCAGCCTGTGGTCTCATGAGGAGACCGGTGCCGACTGGACCTATCGTCGTGATATGACCGTGCAAGCCTGGTGTAGGGAGAAAGGAATTCCTTGGCGCGAATTCCGTCAAGATGGCGTGGTGCGGCGATTGAAGGATCGCAATGGATGGGCGGAACGGTGGCAGCGCACGATGCACCGATCGCTTTGGGACTCTCCAGAGCATCTGCATGGCCCCGCTCTTGCCGATGACCACCTTTCATCCGAATGCAGGCATGGGGTTTCCGCAAAACCTTGGGCCCAGCGTGGCGGGGAGGGAGTTGCTAAGTCCACACTCGACGCATTTCTCCATCAACGCGGGGTGGATTACCGGGCCTCCATGTCGAGCCCACTCGAGGGATGGTCCAGCTGTTCACGCATCAGCCCCTACCTGTCGTGGGGATGCCTTTCGATGGCCTCAACGGTTCGCTCACTGGAGGAGCGGCTCGCCACACTCAGGGAGGCCACCCTGTATGGTGCGCACGTCGACCGTCGCTGGAGCGGCTCGCTCCGCAGTTTTGCGTCCCGACTGCGATGGCATTGCCACTTCATGCAAAAGCTCGAGGACGAGCCGCGCCTCGAATTTGAAAATATGTCGAGGGCCTGCGACGGGTTGCGGGAGGATTTCACAGACACGCCTGAAGCCCATCGACGCCTTGAGGCCTGGAAAAATGGAGTCACAGGCTATCCCATGGTCGATGCCTGCATGCGGTGCGTGCAGGCTACGGGATGGCTCAACTTTCGCATGCGGGCCATGCTCATGAGCTTTGCAAGCCATCACCTCTGGCTTCACTGGCGGCCCACAGCGGTTTTTCTCGGACGCCATTTTCTGGATTTCGAGCCAGGCATTCATTTCAGCCAAGCCCAGATGCAGAGTGCGACCACCGGAATCAATGCGGTGCGTATCTACTCCCCGGCCAAGCAGGCCCTTGATCAAGACCCGCACGGCCATTTTATCAAACTGTGGGTCCCAGAATTGTCAGACGTGCCAGCCTCATGGCTTGCCGAACCACACCGCATGACGATCGACCAGCAACTTGCCTCAGGATGCCGGATTGGCCTCGATTACCCGCAGCCGGTTGTTGACCACTCCACCGCCTACCGCGAAGCGCGCCTCAAAATCGCCGTCCTGCGCCGCGAACCCTCTGCTCGGCAGGAGGCGCGCAAAGTGTTCCTGCGCCATGGAAGCCGTAAGCGCCAGTCCGCACGGAAATCCGATGAGCAACTGAACTTGCCGATGGATTAAGGCTTTTCATCTCGTTGATGAATTCCCCTAAACAATTGTGCACAAAAATTTTTTGCCAAAATATGTGAACGTATGGGAGTGACGAATTCCAATATAAAGCAAAAATAAAAGAGTCAAAAGGGCATTAATTATTCTGGGTATGCACTTGAGTCAACCGGCCACAATCTGTCGTGTTTGAGAGATTATTTTATACGGGACTGGATCGATTTGTGTAGCCTGCTGAGCCAATCGTAAAAATAACTTCCCCCGAGATGCTGATTTTCGCCTATTGAATCGAAAAACGAATTCATTGTGGTAATCCTCCAAATATTTGTGAGGCACTCCGCCTTGCAAAGTTCCAAGCATCCATCTTTTGAAAAGAGAAATGGCTAAATACGCTCTTGATAGCAAAATCTGACCCTTGTGCTGGTTCCGTTGAACTTTTCTATCATGCTTATAGCCTCATAATTCCTTGTAGGAGTTCAGGCTATCAGTGCAAACCGTCTTCTTTCTTCAATGCTTTCTTGAATGAAATTGTGGAGAGACTTGCGGTCAAAACTTGTAATTTTTTGCATTCGAATCCGTCCAATACCTCGTCCTGAAACTTCGGCTGCAATTATTATTAGGGCCTTGCTAAAAATTAGCCACCCAGTGGCAACGCCAGCTTCTGCGGCACCCCAATAAGTTTCATCCATCTCAACAACACCTTTTAACTTCTCGCGGTGCGGTCGAACCATAGCTCTTCGCAATTTGTGCAACATCAACCAGGCACTGCGGTAGCGTCCAAGCCCGAGAACGCGCTGCAAACCCAATGCGCTCATTCCATTCACCAATCTTGTCGTATCACATTCAACGCCATTGCAGGCTGAATTCTCCTTGAGGACTACTTCATTCCCATGGGCACCTCCCCAGACGCCCTGGCACGAGCGCGCGCCAGCCAGCTTTTGAAACAAACTTGTAACACAGCATTCCTTGATCTCCACACACAGCGATCTGTAATGAGTCAACAATGAATTCAAGATGCCTTCTTCCCTTTATGAATTTCACTACCCTTGGCCGAATTTTCCCCACGGTATTTGTTCTCCTCGCAGTCCTTTTGGCAAGCTCCTGCGTTGCATCAGCCCAGAATCGCTACATCCTCATTGATGGCTCCAGCACGGTCCATCCGATGATGCAGATCGCAACCGAGGAATACTTGAAGGACTTGGGCCGCGGAGTGAAGGTGGAGGAAACATTCTCCGGCACCACGGCGGGTATGAAAAATTTTCTGGCCGGTGAGATCGATGTGGCCGGGGCCTCGCGGCCGATCACCCGCGAGGAACTCAAAGCCGCGAAGGCTTACCAAATCTCATTCGTAGAAGTTCCGATTGCCTACGATGCCCTCACCATCGCTGTTAATCCCGACTGTACATGGGCGAGTTCCATCAAAATCTCGGAGTTAAAAACCCTGTGGGAACGCGCGTCCGAGGGTAAGATCACACTCTGGAGTCAAATCAGACCCGGATGGCCCGAGACACCGTTTAAACTTTTCGGAGCTGGCAAGGATTCCGGCACTTTCGACTACTTCAAGGATGTCGTTCTGGGCAAAGCGGGGGAACTGCGAAATGACTACACCGCCAGCGAAGACAAGGATGTGATTGCCGCAGGAATCGAAAAAACGCCCGGAGCGCTGGGATTTTTGCCCTACTCGTATTTCGTGAAGGAGGGTGCGCGGCTCAAGGCCTTGGCCGTCGAATTTGATTACGACGCCATCAGGGGCCAACCCGTGCAGGGCGCCATGGCTGTAGCTCCATCGGAGCAAGCGGTTCTTCAAGGAATCTACATCCCCTTTGGCAGGCCTCTTTTTATTTATGTGAATGTGAAATCCTTGAATGCGAAACCTCACCTCAAGGATTTCCTCTTCAACTACCTGATGACGGCAGATGACATCGCCGCCCGGATACACTGCCTCGGCTTGCCGAAGATTTCCTACGCCCGATCGATCGCCGACCTCGAAGCCAAAAATGTCGGCACCCGGTTCTCTGGCGTTCCCGAGATCGGTCTGAGCGTGAACGATATGATCAACCGACGCCCCCGCTGATCGGTTTGCAGGACCTAGAAAAGACTTAAGTACACATCCAAATATTTTCAAGATTCCAACGAGGAGGTTGGCGCTTCGCCCTCATGAGCGAACTGATCCAGCCGCAAAGCGGAAGTCACATGACCAACTGACTTCGCTTTCCCACTTGGCGAATGCCGCTCCGGGGCGAATGGGTAACGGCTTCTGAAAGACGTCATTCCCACATATTAACACATTTTGGCAAACTCCATATTTTCTAAACCTGCAAAGCCCTCACCCTTTCTTTGCATGGCATGAACCGGATTGAAGGATTGACTGAGTAAAGAACCCCGGGGCAAACCCCGAGGCATTTAAGAATAGGAATTCATCACACGATGAAAAGCTGAAGCAAGCTTCGGGGTATCATACCAAAAGCCGCTTGCTTTTGGATTTTAGTAGAGGGGCACAGCGCGTCTCGCCTGTGTGCTGCGGTCTGATGGGGACGGTGCGAGAAAGCAGACCAG
>RFZT01000214.1 GCA_009920585.1 bacterium | reverse complement strand
TTCGCGAAGGAATTCGCGGTGGAAGTCAAAACACCCGATGGCACGTTTCGCATTGGTGGAATCGCCAAAGGTGCGGGGATGATTGATCCGAACATGGCGACCATGCTTTGTGTCGTCACGACGGATGCCGCCATCTCGCAACCCGCTCTTCGTGCATCTCTTCGCCGCTCGGTCGCAAACTCTTTTAACCGCATCACCATCGACGGTGATATGAGCACCAACGATACTGTCATTTTGCTCGCCAATGGCCTCAGCGGAGTGACTCCCTCCGTAGGTGTTTTTGATGCCGCTTTGGATGAAGTGAATCGTGCCTTGGCTCGCATGATTGTGAGCGACGGGGAGGGGGTTTCCCGATTTGTTGAAGTGGAGGTCACTGGCGCTGCTACAGAAAAGGATGCCCGCGCCGCCGCCGAGGCCATTGCGAACTCCACACTGGTCAAATGTGCGTGGGCCGGTGGCGATCCAAACTGGGGCCGCATTCTCGATGCTGTGGGCTATTCCGGCATTAAGATGAAAGAGTCGAAAACCGACATCTACTACGACAATCTTGCCGCCGTCAAAAATGGCGTTGCTGCTACCACTCCATTCACAAAACTCCGCGCGATCGCCGCAAAAAAAGCATTCAAAGTCCGTGTCGATTTGAATGTGGGTAAGGCTTCGTATTATGTTTGGACAACGGATTTGACTGAAGAATACGTCCGACTGAATCTTGGTGAATAAAAATGAATATGTCTCCCGAAGCCCGCTCCGAGGCCCTCATTGAAGCTCTTCCTTACATCCAGCAATACCGTGGCCAGACTTTCGTTATTAAGTATGGCGGAGCGGCTATGGAGGATGAGCAGATCGTCGATAAATTTCTCCGCGATGTCGTCTTTCTCGAAGCCGTAGGCATCAACCCCGTGCTCGTTCACGGGGGAGGCAAGGCCATCACTTCCAGGATGCGCGATGCAGGTCTTCATGCCCGCTTTATTGATGGACTCCGAGTCACCGACGCCACCGCTATCAAAATTGTCGAGGACACGCTCGATAAAGAAATCAACCCCTCCATCGTTTCAACGATCAATGAGTTTGGTGGGCGCGCCCAAGGATTTTCAGGCAAAGATGTTTTCTCCGCTCGCCGGTTAGACAAACAAGTCGTTCAAGATGGAGAACTGATCGATATCGGATTCGTTGGTGAGGCTGAAGGAGTGAGTATTCAAGCTATTAAAGCGTGCGTCGCCTCCGAGATCGTTCCTGTTATCAGTCCCATCGGAGCGACAGTTGATGGGGTTGTTCTCAACGTCAATGCCGACATCGCCGCTGCAGCGCTCGCCACGCAGATCGGAGCAGCTAAGCTCATCTTTGTTACCGACGTCGCTGGCATCATGCGCGATCCGGCTATCAAGGAGTCTCTCATACCGAGCGTGACCATCGCTCAAGTCGAATCCCTCATCCAGCAGAAGGTCATTGCCGGCGGAATGATCCCCAAGGTGCGCTCCGCCACAGCTGCACTTCAAAAAGGGGTCAAAAAAATCCACATGGTCGGCGGCCATATTCAACATTGCCTTCTGCTCGAAATCTTCACCAATGCAGGAATCGGTACCGAAATTGTTCCCTAGACACTTTTTTTCGCAAACTCATAAAATGACTTCTCCCTCTTCTCGGTTCACAGAGAATCCAGATTTCTGAGTTTACCGAATCCGCACAATTCATTCAAAATATCTTGAACATTCTTGAGGTGCATATAATTTGAAGTCCACTCTCTCCCCTCATTGAGGCTCGTGGAAAAGAACAATCTAATCCAGCCGCAGGTAAAGGACACACCCATTACCAAAGGCGGTAGCTTGTTGTTAAATGTAGCGTTTATCACTAAGGAGGCGCCAATTCTTCAACCAAGCGTCGTATTCCTCCGCCTGTGGCCACGCGCTGGATTCCCTGGCAATCGTCGTTAAAACCTGCACTCACAAACAGCCAGCTAAACGCGTTCCTTGAAGATGTGGATATCTATTCCATCCGCGCTACTATCCAGCACATAGAGCATGACATATATCCCTGTTGAAAACGTCTGACTCGTCATAGTTGATGAAAACCATTTTGATCACAAAAAACAACTGCTTATTGGCAAGACCAATCCGAGCCTGAAATTGTCTTCGATCGGGTGACAGTATTTGTTTTTCTTCGGCTATCTCCCTATCCAAAAAAACAGATAAGTTTAATAAGATATAAAGATCTGCCCAATTCAATTATTATGATTTTCCGAATTGTTAGATTTTTTTATGAATTCACAAGTCAAGAACTCAGTAAAAGCTAGAGTGCTGCAATGGAATGCTGCAGCACCAGTGATGGATGTTGTTCGTGATAATGATATAAGGCATGCGGACACAGCGAGAGCTATGAAGTTTTTTACTGGGGTGGTCCTAGCAGCATTGCCGATGCACCCGCCTCTTATGTGGTCAGGTTTAGTAGAACAGCAGCGGTGTTTCCGAAAGTTGCGAAAATATGAATGAACTTTCGCTTTTAGCTGCAGAGTTGGGCGAGTTTTGTGAGATGCGCGGTTGGCGATTTTGTGTAATCGGAGGGTTTGCCGTTCAGCATTGGGGTGAACCTCGAATGACGATGGATGTGGATCTTTCATTGCTGACAGGATTTGGCGAAGAGGAAACGTTCGTCGATGAGTTGTTGCAACACTATGCGGGCCGTCTTCCAGATGTGAGGAATTTTGCTTTACAAAACCGAGTGTTGCTGCTTAAGCACGCTTCTGGGGTGGGTATAGACATCGCACTTGCGGCTCTGCCATTTGAGGAGTCTGCTGTGGATCGCTCAGTGATGATCGAGTTTGAGTCGGATTGCGCTGTCCGAATTTGCACTGCCGAGGATTTAATCGTCATGAAGGCCTTTGCAAACAGGGTCATCGATTGGCATGATGTGCGTGGAATCATGGTACGCCAAAGTCCGGCGAATCTCGATTGGTCTTATATCATCACGGAACTTGAACCACTCTGTCAGGCCAAGGAGCAACCGGAGATCGTCGATAGATTGGAATCATTGCGGCGTGATATGAATGTCGTTTAATGATAAAAAATCCTCGCTCCAGCTTTTTTTGCGGCATTTGCAAGGAGTCCAAGGCAACCCTTCATTTTTGGGTGCTGATTAAGTGGAAAAGAACAATCTAATCCAGCCGCAGGTAAAGGACACACCCATTACCAAAGGCGGTAGCTTGTCTTTAAAAGGCTCGCGATCCAAGCGTGAAAGGGATCTGGAGGCTTCGTCACCTCGACTTAGCGCCTTCCAGCTTCAGTCCGTCACGCTTTTTATTAGTGTCTTCGGAGTACTCTCGTTGCCTCGGTCGATCGGTGAAATTTATGGCCTCCTCTTCAGTACTCAGGAGCCCCTCTCCCTCGACGATGTGCAAGCCCGCCTGCAGCTCAGTCGCGGTTCTGCCAGCGAGGGCCTCCGCTGGCTTCGCTCTCTCGGTGCCGTGAACCAAGTCTATCTCCCTGGAGTCCGAAAAGAACACTTCACTGCCGAGACCAGCCTGCGCAAGCTCGCCAGTGGCTACCTCCGCGACTGCATTCATCCCCATCTCGAAAACGGCCCTACTCGGCTAAGTCTCCTTGAGTCTAGCATCGACGACGCCTCCCCGACTGCCCATTTCGAAAAATCCCGCGCCGGCCAAGTTGCCGGTTGGTATAAGTTTTTCGGCAAAGTCCTTCCTCTCGTCAAAGCTCTCGCTGGAAAGTTTTGAGGGAACTACTAATGGGTGATTACGAAGAAATTCTTTCGACGTTGGTGGATAATGGTGTTGATTTTATTATAGCTGGCGGTGTTGCATGTGTTCTTCATGGTGTAGAGAGAGTTACGTTAGATGTTGATATTGCTGTAGCTTTAGACCGCGGAAACTTTACAAAGTTTCTTGATTCTATGAAAAAATTGCGACTTCAACCTAGGGTACCTATTGATCCGCTGACTCTTTTGGATGAAAACGTTATCTCCAGCATCATTTATGAGAAGAATGCGCTCGTTTTTTCATTTCTGGATCCTGATCGACCAACCAGGCATGTCGATATATTCTTGCGAAGTGATTTAAATCACAACGCGTTATCCAACCATGTCGAACTTATTGAATTTCAAGGAAAATGTCTTAAAGTTGTTTCAAAAGAAAAGCTTTTGTCAATCAAGTTAGGGATTAATCCCCCGCGCTTGAAAGATCTTATGGATATCGAGTTTTTGAAACAAAATGT
>RFZT01000213.1 GCA_009920585.1 bacterium | reverse complement strand
CCGCTCGCCCAGTTGGGAACTTTCGACCCAGGGAAGCCGACCCACCAAGGAGCGGGGCCGGTGAGTGCGTAGTGGTCCAGAGCGAGTTCAGTGACCTTCAATCCCTTCGGGACGTCAAGCTCCTGCATCAATCCGTCGCGGTTTCCCATGGCGATTTTCGGGCAAAAAACTTTGCCCTGCCCGAGTCGGAAGAGCCAAGAATCCTTGGTGGGGAGTTCCGCGCGGAAGTCGTAGCGCAGGCGAAGGAAGGTCTTCGTATGGTCGTCGGTGCGCGGCGTGGAGACCTCGGCCTTGAGCCCAACCTCGCCGTTTGCTCCGTAGCTGCCTTGGTAAACCGTCTCTGGCAGGCAGGGACCATGTGAGAGATAGGAGGTTTTCATGCGGGCGAACATGAGTTTTGTCCCCGTGGGACCATTGACCGAGAGCCAATCGCCACCCCATCCGGCATCGGACCACTGCCATTTCTTTCCATCCTTGCCTTGTCGAGTGAGGAGGGCGCGGACATCGGTGATGGCGTTGTTGCTTGCGGAGAATTCGGGGTTGAAGCAGATCGTCTCGCCGGAGGAGCCGATGGCGAGCTGATCCCAGCGTCCGTTGGTGGTATCGCCCCAGCCGACCAGCGAGAGTTGGCTATTGCTGGCACTGGGCAGGGATCCGTAGAAGCCATACACGACTCGCAGGAGATACGAGGTTTTACCGGGCGCGGCGGGCAGGAGCGTGTAGGCGCGTAGGTAGTTGGGGAGGACAGTGTGGTGCCAATTCTTGGAAAGCTGCACGGGAATGCCAGTGGGCGTGCCGTCGAGTTCGCACAGCATGGGAACGAGGCCGGTGATGCTCGCCGTGCCAAACATTTCCAGCAGGAACGGCACATTTCGTGGTTGCGTGCCTTGGTTTTCGACTTCCACAAGAAACTCATCATAGAAGGCAGGACCTTCGCGTAAGGGGGCACGCTTGAGGATCGACGCGGAAGGAACTTTAAAGCTGTAGTTCGCTCTGGCCACGATGCAGTCGTAGAGTGGTTCGAAGGCCGTTGGCACTGTTTGGTTGTCACTGGCTGAGACTTTGATCGAAACCGTATCGCTGGGTTTAGGCGAGCCCGGCAGATCGCAACTCAGCGTGACGCTTTCACTTTGTGGGTAGGTCCAGTTCCCTGTGATCGTGCGCTGCGCAGATTCCTGCATTGAGGGAGATTTGAAGCGAAGCGAAATCTCGGCATTTTGCCAAACGGGTTGGGTGGTCACGGGAGGCTCGTCGAAGTTCGACTGGTAAACTAATCCATCCTGCGAAGGAAGTGTATCGGGATTTTTAAAAATCGCGGTGATTTCCTTATCGGAGAGGGCGCGATTCCACATGCGCACATCGTCAAAAACAGCCTGCATGGGGAATGCCCCATCAGGCCGCTGGCCGAAGCGCAGAACCCCAGTGCCGGGTTTGCGGGGGAGGTTGATAGCTTTCTGCCCCAGCAATCTTCCATTTGCATAGACTCGCATGGTTGAGCCGTCGTAGGTGAGCGCGCAGTGGTGCCATTTTCCAGTCACATCGAGATCTGGCGCGCTTTCGCTGATGAGATGGATGTTATTTTTGCCAGCGGAGTAAATGCTCATGACGGCGCTGATTTTTCCCCATCGGCCCAGCATAATCCCGAAGTGGCCGTCTCTGTTTTCGTTGTGGTTTTTTCCGAAAATAGTCCCTGTTTCAGACTTCTTGCGCTCGTCGCGCAGGAACCAGCACTCGGCAGTAAAGGCGGGGGAGTCGATGCCAGGAGCGTCGGATACTTCCAAAGGCTGAGTCCGAACCGAGTAGGCGCTGCCCTTGCGCCCAGGGGCGAGTCCGTCCCGATAATCAAAGAGCGGTTTGAGATCCAGTGAGAAGCTCAGGCTCTGGGGCCATGCCACCACGGACAACGAGCCAATCGCGGGCAGTATATTGCCCTCGGCGTCCTCGAATTGCAATTCCCGCAACTCGTAATGCTGGGCGATGCGTGCGGATTCCCATAGCCACACATACGAGAGCGGGGTGTCTTTTTTTGTCTCCAACCCCGCGCGACAGGCCGTCATCTTGTAGCTGCGGCCGTCGATCTTGACTTCGGCATCGAATTCCCCCTCGGGCAGATTCTGAAGGCGCTCAAGCCCCATGCCACCGGCTTGCAGATAGCCGACCTTGTCTTCCAACATGCCGAAGCGAATCTTGCTGGGATTTTTGATATCCCACTGGAATCCATAATATCCCGACTCAAGGCAAAGGCGGGAGAGATCCTTAGAAACAACATCGTGGCGCCAAGTGCCGGACCAGTAGCCATAGGTGTAGTCGAGTGGCGAGGGACTGGGTTGGGCGGAAGCGAGACCCATCGAAAAGAGGATGCTCGTGAGTATGAGAATTCGGTGTTTCATGTTGAAATATGTTTTTCTGATCGGCGTTACGTGTGTTTATTTTTGATTGTACCCAGAAGCGATGCGGGCAAGGGGATGCACACGCTGGAGCATTGCTGGGTCGGAATCCCGAAAACCTCGTCCTCGATGTATGGGCACGGATTGCAATTAGAGGATAAAGCTGGCCGGCGCCCATGCTCCGAGCGGAACTGTGAACTGCCCATTGATGATGGGGATGGGTTCCCCTGCCGGTTCTCCCCGGAGATTGACCGGCTGGGCTTTGCCGGCCTTGATTCCGGATGGCAGCGTCACGGTGAGTGGGCCGCCCTGACCGCTTTGCTCCCAGACCCGCAACACCATGCCAGGGCCGTCGGGATTCGGGCAGAAGGCCGAGACTCGGACGCCCTTGCGCGAGAGAGCAACTCCAGCTTGGGTTGGCGGGAGACTGCCGGGCTTGCCATCTGCGAAGGCCGCTACTGGGGGTTGGCGAAGTTCCCAAGAGGGGGTGAAGTTCGCCTGCTCCTCGGTGGCGCCCGCTGATACCGGCCACACCCTGAGCGACGCTTCCCATGAGCCGCGAATCCAGAGGGGGAAATTTGTATTCCACATGTTGTTGTAGAGATTGACGAAGAGTTCCGGCTCGGTTGGCACATACGATGGCTCATAAAGCCAAAGCCCCGGCTTGCCGATGCTCCACAACGGCAGGTCTGCAGAAGCTGCCGCAACTCCGGCACCGTTCTCACCCGACCGGACTGTGATCGCGCGGTCGACACCCATCAGGTTCCGATTGGAACCGAAGATGATGTCTTTGGCGGGGTCGATGGTGCCACCAATCCGGCCGACCCGAAATGCGGGCGTCTGGACATCGAAGGGGAGGCAAATCCAGCCGCCTTCGGGAATGGGAGTCGGTGTTTTATCCACGACCTTCCAAACGATGTCCACACAGGCGGCTTCGTCCGGAAACGAGAAGCGCAGTTCATAGCCTTTGGCCAACCCGAGCGTGTCGGTGGGGGTGAGGACGACTTCCTCGCCAATGCTGGTTCGCGTGTTTGTGGCCTTCCATCCCGTGGGCGTCATCGCGGCGTAGGGCGACTTGTCCGGCCCGGGCATTCCCCCTTTGGCGAAATCGCCATCAGGACTGCATCCCCAGGTTCGCGGGTAGGTGCTCAGGAACTTTTTTACATGATCCAGGCTGAACCTCTCATGCAGGAACTGGCCGAGGACATACCCTCCCTGCTTCACCAGTTCGCGTCCCGTGGCGTTTTCGATGAGCGAAGAGATGCCTCCCTTTTCGAGATGAAAGCGCGCAGTGAAGTGCTTCGTCTTGATCTCGCCCTTCAGCGGACCGGTCACCGGTATTGCTTCCCCGCCGGCTTTGGCAGCAAATGCCTTGTAGCCGCCAGGAGGCAGGCCTTTTGCAAGGAATGTTACTATTTTGCCGGAGCGCGTCGCGCCGGGAAGCGTCAATCCTTCAGGAAGTTCCACCGAAACTAGGGCATCGCGCTCCCAAGGCAGCGGATTGAATACGACCACCCGAGGTCCATCCATCTTGACATTTTGTGCCAGTGCCGCGATGCGGGGGGCGATGCCTTCCTGCGCGGCCTTCATGGCGATGCGGCCATAATCCATGTGATACTCGTAGGTGTCGTCGAATTTCTTGTATTCGCCCGCCTCGTAGCGTTGCCGCCAGTCGGGTCGGAAAAGTTTCTCGCCACGGAAATACAGGCCATTGATGCCCCATGTATGCTCCGCGTAGAAGCCGCCATTGCGATAGCCCAAATCGAGTGGCCCGGCGACTGGCTCCGTAGCGACTCCGAAGGCTTGCAGAGTGGAATCCAATTGCCCGAGCGTGACCAGTGCGCCTGTGGCCTGGCGGTGGATTTTCGTCGGTTCCGGA
>RFZT01000212.1 GCA_009920585.1 bacterium | reverse complement strand
CCTCGGCCAAATGCAAAAAACCGGATGGAAAAACGAGGTGTTCGCATCCTATTGGATGCTCCCCGTGGCCGTGCTTTTAGGAGGCTTAGCGGGTTCACGTTGCGGCATCGCCATCCTACCGCCAGTGCGGATTCGCCAAATCACAGGTGCCATCGTCCTTTTCGTCGCCTGCAATCTCTGGGTGAAACAACTCGCCGCGTTGAAGGTTTTTTAACCTGCGTATCAGTGGTTTATTCTCGAGAATGAATTGAGGCTTTCCCTCTCATCACGCCGTAGCCGTGAAGCGCAGAGGAGGCCATCCTCCGAAATTTGCCCCAAGCGTTACTCGTTACCAGCAACTCGCCCAAGTGCGCTTGAGTAATACCAAAAGCCGCTTGCTTTTGGATTTTTGGAAAGGGGAACAGGCGTCCCGCCTGTGCGAGTTGGCGTGCTCCTTGGTTCCAATGGGCAAGGTGCGAGCAAGTAGACCAGTGTCCACACGGCCGAGACGGCCATGCCCCCTTTCTTTTGCGCTGCAAAGTCCATTTTCAAAGGGTCAATGGTATAAGCCATTGCACACATCAAGCGAAACCTATGCCCAAATGGAACGAGCCATGAAGGTATCCCTGACGCCAAGCGCGCTGGGTATGAGGCGTGCGATCTCTCGTTGGGCTGAGTGAGACACCGCCCTTTCATGAATTTTACCTTGACCGGATGTATCCTTTAGGATACATATTATTTACGTAATGGTTTTTTCGCAAAACCGAGGAGTTCTCAAAATGGCTCGATGGTCTAAACGATATTCAAGCGAGAGCTCGCGTAATGGTCAGAATCGAAAGGCTCACGATGGGAAACCCTGGCGATGTAAAAGGCGTCGGCGAGGGCATTTTAGAACTGCGAATCCACTACGGGCCCGGCTACCGAGTTTACTATAAACAACGCGGGAGCGAGTTTGTGATTTTGTTGGCTGGTGGCGACAAGGGGTCCCAATCCCGGGATATCAAAATCGCGCTGCGTCTTGCCAAGAACCTACCAGATTGATTTTTACTATGAAAAAAACTAAAACCACACGCTACGATGTTGCGGAGCATTTGAGGACTCCCGAAGAGATGGCCGTCTACTTGGAAGCCTGCTTTGAAGAGGGCGGCAACGATGCTGGTTTTATCGCAAAAGCCCTCGGGGACATCGCCCGCGCAAAGGGAATGACACAAGTCGCACGTGATGCGGGAGTGTCACGCGAGAGTCTTTACAAGGCGCTTTCGGGAGATCGCAGTCCTGCCTTTGAAACGATCCTCAAGGTTGTTGGAGCCCTTGGATTGAAACTGCATGCCCAACCCGTGAAAACTTGAAGGTCCGAGCAAGACCTACCCGTTCCCGCATGCATAGGCGGCAAAGAATTCCACAAAGGAAGTCGGAATACTCCGAAGGGTTTCCATTGACCGCCTGAGTTTTTCTTGTAGCGGCGATTGAGGAGTTTCATGTCCACCAGATCCGGGCGCAGATACAGAAGTTGGGAGATTTCACACTTTCCCGCATGATCGGCTGTGTGCTGTTCCTCGACGAGTTTCATGGGCAGACAGACAATTGGACAAGCGGCAGGCCGGGATTTGAAATCATCCGGAAGAAGTTCCGCCAAGCGGACATTGGGATTGACGCTTGGGGACGGCATCGGAATGCCAGAAAATCAGGCCCCTTGGAGTTTCTCGACGCGCACATAGGCGTTGTAGTCGGGCACTCCGCCGTGGGCGTCCACCACGCCTTTGCGAATGATGTTGTTCCCCTCTGGCCAATGGACCTGCAAATTCCCATGGGCGATCGGCGCGCAGTGCACACGACCTTCATACCGTCCCAATGCATTCACTAGAGCGATGCGGTCGCCGGTCACAACATGCAAATGCGCGGCATCCTCAGGGCTCATCAGGATGGCATCCCGCGGTGCGTTGTTGAGGGGATCGATCTCGGCGTAGATGAGAGTGTTAAATTGCTTGCCTCTGCGGGTGCTGACGTGAAATTCGCCCTCTTCGCGGTGTCGTGGGGGAAGCAGGACATTGCGGAAGTGGCCTCGGCCATCCGCCGTGGGAAAATGCCCGTCGGCACACAGGTGCGGGCCGCCGTATTGAAAGGCATCGCCGGTTTTTCTGAGGTGCTGGACTCCATCGTAGAAAGGGACCACCCGCGCGATTTCTTCGCGCATTTTCCATCCTGTTTCGCAGCCGAAGAGCGATGCTTTTTCGGGATAGGACGCCAGAGCAAGGTCACGCAGGATTTTCCACTCGGCCTTGGCCTCGCCGACTTGGCGCGGAATTTCGGGCGTGAACATGACTCGCCGCTCCGTGCTCGTCTCGGTGCCTCCGTCGTCTTGTTCGTATCGGGTCTTAGCGGGCAGTAAAAAGACAGCCTCTTGCGCCGGAATGAACATCTGATCGGTAAGGATGATGTCTTGGTGGACACGCACTGGCACTCGACTCATCGCGTTCCGCACATAGTCTGGCTCAGGTAGGGTGCGGAGGAAATTTCCACCGAGGCAGTAAAAGAAATCCAGCTCGCCGCGTTCGCAGGCCTCGACCATTTCGGTCGCTGGCATGCCCTGCCAGTCGGGAATGGGGAAGCCGTATTCCTTCGAAAGTTTTTCGGCATTTTCAGGAGTGATCGACTTGTTGCCGGGAAAGGCCGTCGCATAGGCTCCCATCTCGGCGCCGCCTTGCACCGAAGAATGGCCTCGGATCGGCATGACGCCGTTTTTGTCTCGGCCGATGTAGCCACGAGCCAGCGCGAGATTGAGAATCGCTTGAACCCCATCGCCGCCGAACGGGTGCTGGGTGATACCCATGCTCCAGACGAGAACGGCATTTTTCGCATCGCGGATGAGTTCGGCAAATTCCGTCATGGCCGCGCGGTCGAGTCCGGCGTCTTTTTCCAGCGCCTCCCAGTCCATCGACGCTAGGTGGGTCTTGAGTTCCTCGAATCCCGTCGTGTGCTGGTCGATAAAGTTTTGGTCAACCCATCCCTCGGCGAAGAGGATTTTCATCACGCCCGAGAGGAAGGCAATGTCACCGCCCTGGCTTACGGGAAACCAGTAGTCGGCGATGTTCGTTCCGAAGAGCGCGGAGTCGGCATTGGAAGGCACCCAATACTTTTTCATACCGGGCTCGAAATAGGGATTCACCAGAACAATTTTCGTTCCGAGTTTTTTGGATTCGTGCAGATATTTTGTGGAAACCGGTTGGTCGTTGGCGGGATTCGAGCCAAAAAAAATGACAAGGTCGGTCCCATACCAATCCTTGTAGCTGCAGGTCGTCGCGGACACGCCAAGCGCCTCTTTCATCGCCGCGCCCGATGGCGAGTGGCAAATACGGGCCGCGTTGTCGACATGGTTCGTGCCAAGGAATCGGGCCGCCTTCTGGGCCATGTAATAGATTTCATTCGTCACGCCCCGCGCGGTCACAAAAAACGCCATTCGGCGCGGATCGGTCGCGCGGAGTTTGGCCCCGAGGCGTTGATTCGCCTCATCCCACGAAATGCGACGAAACCCCGGAGCGCCCTTTTCGCGGACCATCGGATACGGCAGGCGTCCCAATTCCCGCAATTGAGCGTTGTCCATTTTTTCCAACTTCGAGACATCGGCCAGAAGCCGCTCATCGAGCGCGGAGACCGTGTTCAAGCGCAGAAGATTCAGGCGCGTCATACACAGATGCGGTCCCTTCACGGTCCAATCGTGCAAGCCCGCCACACCGAGCGCGCAACCATCGCACACGCCACGAGTGATCACTTTCCACGCGTAGGGAAGATTGTCCTTGTTCTTCCATACGATATGGAACATGTCGCGAAAGTGCTTCGGTTTGGTCAGGCCAATGCCGAAAGGTACGCAACTCTTGAGTTTCTGACGGAAGGATCGACGGACAGCGTGGGTGGTTTTCATCTCATCAGGAAGCTGCCGAAAATACTCTGTCTTCCTTGATTCAGATCAAAGAACTTTCGGATGACAAAAATCAGAACTCATCGTAGGCGATGTGTGCGGGCGGCACGCCAAGGTCGGCGAGCATTTTTGTGCAAGCCTTGATCATCATCGGAGGACCGCAGAGGTAGAACTCGACCCCGCCAATATTCTCGTGGTTTTCGAGAGCTTTTGCGAGAACGACCTCGTGAATGAATCCGGTATCGCCGGTCCACTTGTCCTCTTCGAGCGGCGCGGAAAGCGCGGTGTGGAAGCTGAAGTTTTGGTGCTTCGTGGTGAGTTGTTCAAAGAGATCAGTGTAGAACAATTCCTGCCGTGAACGGGCGCCATACCAG
>RFZT01000211.1 GCA_009920585.1 bacterium | reverse complement strand
AGGCCCGTTTTGGGGCCTTCCTGTGGTACAGCGGCGGTCTTCATGCGATGGAAGAAAACTCCCGTAAAGGCTGCGTGTCAGGAATGACGAATCTCCCCGCTTGGACGCCGCGGTGAAGGCGAAAGCAAAAAATAACGCCTAAGAAAAGGGAGAGTGCACCGAGGGCCATGTGGGTCGTAGCCACATCCGCCGCTTTGTTCGACCAAATCGTCCATGCGCCTAAGAGAACTTGGCAGAGTATCATCAGCAACCATGCGCTACTCCAAAGCGAGGCGCGTCGTGCCACCATGTTGGTGAAGGCACGAAAGGCGACGGCGGCCACGGCGATCAGAATGAAAACGGCGACAGCGCGGTGTGCCATCTGAACCCAAATCTGAACAGCGCTTGTCGGAACCAGATCGTCAGCAAGGCGCTTGGCATTGATCGCCTCGAGCTTGGACGCCGAGGTGTCCGGAAGTAGTCCTCCGTAGGCCAGAGGAAAATCGGGAATCGCGAGGCCCGCATGCTCGTGACGCATGGTGGCGCCGAGGGAGAGTTGAACAAAAATGAGCGCTGTGGAAAGCGTGGCCAGTTTTTTCAGAACGGGATCAGGAAGGAAGACGTCCCATCCTCCGCGAAGGAAGCGGGGACTTGTGGCAATCGTAATGACGCCAAGGAGGCAAAAAAACGACTGGGCCAACATGGCGTGGAAGATACCAATTTCATCCTTGAAAAGCGAGACCCTCAACCCGCCAAGAAGGCCTTGAACGCAAACGGCCACAAAGGCAATGACGCCGAGAGTTTTAACCCAACGGCGAGGCTCCACGGCCAACAGCCAAGCGGCCAATATCATGGTGAGCAATCCCACTCCCGAAGCGATAAGTCGGTGCGAGTGTTCGTAGAAGATCCCGCCTACCCAACCGGAAATCGGGAAGAGAAACATATTGTAGCCATAAGTGGTGGGCCAATCCGGAACGGACATTCCCACCCCTTTCGAGGTCACGATCCCTCCGCTGCAGAGCAGAAGAAATGTGGATGCGAGTGTGAACCAAGACCAGGCATGCACCCCGACTCGTCGGAGATCCACGGATGAGTTTTGGCTACCCATGCACCTAACCGTTAGTGAGACTCAAGCTGGGCGCCCTCAGGGGCTTTTTCCGTCTGCATCAAGAAATCCTTCTCAATGCCGGGAACGCTATACTCGTAGGGTCCATTATAAACCACAGGAGTGATAGGGAAATTGCCATGGCCGGGAGGCGATGCAACGGTCCATTCGAGCGTGTTAGAGTTCCAGGGATTGTTGCCGGCTTTTTTGCCATTCCGAAGACTAGAAATGACGTTCCAGAGGAAAACAAAGGTTGTGAGACCGAGGCCCATTGCGCCGATCGTGCAGAGTTGGTTGAGCGGTTGGAGTTGGCGAAGGTGGTCGTAGACGGTTGGGTCCGCGATACGTCGCATCATGCCGCCCAAACCGAGATTGTGCATCGGGAAGAATGTGAGGTTAAAAAACACAAAGGTCAGGAAGAAGTGCCATTTCCCGAGAGTCTCACCGAGCATGCGGCCGAACATTTTTGGGAACCAAAAATAGATTGCTCCAAAGATGGCGAAGATACTGCCACCGAATAGCACGTAATGGAAGTGGGCGACGATGAAGTAGGTGTGGTGGACGAAGAGATCGACTGGTGTCGATGCCATGAAGATGCCGCTCAAACCACCGATGACGAACATCGAAACGAAGGCCAGCGCGAAACACATTGCGGTGGTGAACTCAATCGACCCGCGCCAGATGGTTCCCATCCAGTTGAAGGTTTTAATTGCAGATGGAACGGCGATCACCATCGTCGAGACGGAAAAGGCCGCGCTCAAGGTGAGATTCATACCACTCACGAACATATGGTGACCCCAAACAACGAAGCCCAAGAAACCGATGGCGATCATCGCGTAAACCATCGCCTTGTACCCGAAGACTGGCTTGCGGGAGAAAACAGCGAGGATTTCCGAGGTCAGACCCATCGCGGGAAGGATCATGATGTAAACTTCGGGGTGACCGAAAAACCAGAAAAGGTGCTGCCAGAGGAGGGGTTGACCGCCGCCTTGAGGCTTGAAAAAGCTGGTGCCGAGATTGAGGTCGGCAAAGAGCATCGCTGCGGCGGCGGAAAGGACAGGTACCGCAAGAATGAGGAGAATCGCGGTAATGAACAGCGACCACACAGGGAGAGGCATTCGGAACATTTTCATGCCCGGAGCGCGCATGTTTACGATCGTTGTGACATAGTTGGTCGCACCGGCGATCGAGGAAAGGCCGTTAATGAAAAGAGCCAAGCCCCAGAGGCTTTGACCTATCGGCGTTCCATTGTAGGCGGCCTCAGCGCTGAGCGGTGCGTAACCAGTCCATCCAGTACCCGGAGCACCACCTGGAACAAAAAATGCCGCCATGAGGACCACTCCCGAGAGCACATAGAGCCAGTAGCTCAGTTCGTTAAGCAAAGGGAACGCCATATCCCCAGCGCCAATCTGGAGAGGAATAAGGTAGTTTCCGAAAGCGCCGATCAGAAGTGGCATCACGACAAAGAAAACCATCACTGTCGCATGCATGGTCACCAGCATATTGTAACCGCCGGGGATGATCGAGCCATCAACGGCGACCGTCGTAGGCAGGAAATTACCGATGATCGGAATAGGAGCGCCTGGGAAACCCAGTTGCCAGCGAACGCCGAGAGCCAGAGCTCCACCGACGAAAAGAAAGGCGAGCGCGGTCCAGAGGTATTGGAGACCGATCATCTTGTGATCGTATGTCCACAGATATTTTTTTATAAAACCCACATCATGGTGCTCGTCATGGGCATGGGTTTCGTTAACAGGTGTGTCCGCAGTGATTGCTGTCATTTGAAAAATTGAAGTTTGGTTTTCCAGTCCGTATTAGAAATCAAAATCCCTCCGCTGAACATAAAAAATTTTCACTCAGGGTGGTTTGGAGTCTTCTGAGTCGATGGTGATGGGGTCTCCGAATAGGGCGCCGTGGGCTGCGGGGCTTAGGATCCTGCTTTTGCTAATTCCCGCAGGAGTGCCCGATTGAGGCGGATGCCAGCGAGGAAATTTGCGATCGGAAAACTCTCGTTCGGAGCATGCGCGCGGCAATCTGGTGATGCTAGTGCAAGTAGGAGAGCGGAGTGGCCGAGGATTTTTTGAAAATCAGTGAGGATCGGGATGGAGCCTCCTTCGCGGGTGAGGGCGGGCGGACGGCCGAAGGTTTCCTCCAGTGCGCGGCGGGCGGCGAGGCCTTGGGCGCTTGTCGGGTCAAAGGCGAAGGGCTCGCCGCCGTGGCCGTTCGTGATCTCTATGCGAATGCCAGCAGGGCAGTTTTTTTCAAAATGCCGAGAGGCCAAGGCCAGAATCTGATCGGGCTTTTGGTTGTGAACGAGGCGGAAAGAAACTTTGAAAAAAGCCTCTGCTGGCAAGACGGTTTTACTGCCTTCGCCTTGGTAACCGCCACCAAATCCATTGATCTCTGCCGTCGGACGGGCTCCGATGCGCTCGATGGCGGAGTAGCCGGCCTCACCCGCGAGTTCGCTGACGCCGGCTTGCCTGGCGATGTCGCGATCTTGAAGGGGAGATTCCGCCGCCGCGGCGCGTTCCCAGTCCGCCATTTCCTTCACGTCATCATAGAACCCGTCGATCGCAATGCGTCCAGCGTCATCGTGCAGGCTTGCAATGAGGCGGGCCGCCGCCGTGACGGGATTCGCCACCGCGCCTCCATAGATGCCGGAGTGAAGATCATGCGAAGGACCGATGACTTTCACTTCCATCGTGGCGATGCCTCGAAGCGCGTAACTGAGGGTCGGATAGCCCTCGGCGGCCATTCCGGTGTCCGAGATGGCGATGGCATCGCAAGCCAGTTCGGCGCGGTTTTTTTCCAAAAATGTCGTGAGGTTGGTGCTCCCGATCTCCTCCTCGCCTTCGATGAGAAAAATCACATTCACCGGTAGCGGACCTTCCGCCAGCGCTTCGCCGACGCCGAGGATGTGGGCTAAAATCTGCCCCTTGTTGTCGCTGGCCCCGCGCCCGTAGAGACGGCCGTCACGGATTTCGGGAGCAAAGGGCGGCGAGGTCCAGAGTTCAATGGGCTCCGGCGGCTGGACATCATAGTGACCATAGATCAGTACCGTTTGCTTGGCGGGATCGCGGGGCGTTTTCGCTAAAACCACAGGGTGGCCGGCAGTGGGTTCGAGTCGGGCTTCAAGGCCGATCGCGCTAAGCTTGGCTAGCAACCACTCGGCGCAAGATTGCATGTCGGGTTGGTGGTTGCTTTG
>RFZT01000022.1 GCA_009920585.1 bacterium | reverse complement strand
GGACAATCCTTTAAGGTGATCGCTTCTAAAAAATAAGGAATGTAGGCGCTGGGGTATAAATGAGCGGCCTGCAACTGCGGCACCGAGTAGGAGCGGAAATGTTGCTCGCAATAATTTGAGATAAGCGTCCAGTTTAACTGCTGGGGCATCAGTTTTAAGTTTCAAGTTCTGCTGCGATCGTGGATCGTTGGGCTTTTAGATGAACATTCCATCTCGCATTGCTTCTTTGCATAAGAAAGTGGATCTGGCTTTGGAGCGTTGGTTGCCCGATCCCGAGACGGCGACGATCCATCGCGCGATGCATTATAGTCTTTTTGCTGGCGGGAAGCGGATGAGGCCGGTGCTATGTCTAGCTGCAGCGGAAGCTTGTGGTGGGCGTTGGCAGGAGGCTTTGCCTGCCGCTTGTGCGGTTGAGTGCATCCATACGTATTCGCTCATTCACGATGATTTGCCGTGCATGGATGATGATGATTTTCGGCGTGGGCGGCCAACCTCGCACAAAGTCTTTGGCGAGGGTGTGGCTGTGCTGGCGGGTGATGCGCTGTTGACTGTGGCTTTTGAAATTCTCGCTCGTACCAAGGAGACGGCCCGCTATCGCTCCCAAGCGTTTTTTCTGGATCTCGCCAAAGCTGCCGGCAGTGCCTACCTCATCGGGGGCCAAGTTGCCGATCTGGAAGCGGAGAATAAAAAAACAAGCCTGCGCGAGTTGATGATTATTCATCGGGGCAAGACTTCCGCGATGATTGCGGTGAGTCTCAGGCTGGGGGCGATGTCCGCTAATGCGAGCGCACGCGATCTCAAGGCGCTCACCGATTTCGGAGAAAACCTCGGCCTCGCCTTTCAGGTGATCGACGACATTCTCGATGTGACCCAGAGCAGCGAAAAGCTGGGAAAAAGCGCCGGCAAGGATGTGGCCTCCGGCAAGGCGACATTCCCGTCCGTGCTCGGAATGGAAAAATCCGCCCGCGAAGCGGCGAAGTTCACCGCCAGCGCCCGCCAAGCTCTCAAGCCTCTCGGCGAGCGTGGCACTTTCCTTTCAGGCCTAGCCGATTACCTTCTTAACCGTGAAGCCTGACCGCAGCAGTTTGATTTTTTTTGGCACCTTTGGAGGGGCGGCTATCTTCACGATTGGCGTTTGTTGGTTCGCGTGGGTGTTTTTACTTGTTCCTATGACCAGCGCCGTGAAGAGCGGCAATCGGTTGAAGGAGGCCTTTCAGCTCGAGTTGGGCATCACTCCGCGCATCCTAGCGAATGCCGGCGCCATTTTTTCCCAGCACGCCGAGGGGGATTCGTTTGTTGTTGCGGAGAGGACGATGGCGGTCGAGGGAAGACTGGATGGTCAGCCACCCGCGTGGAGTACGATGACATTGAAGGCCGAATTCCGCGTTCAGGTGGGAATATTCAACCGCGAGACATTTCAGATCAATGTTCGTAGGGGAGGGGAGGCGGCTGAGGTCGAGTTGCCTAAGACCAAAATCGTCTTCCTCGAGATAATCGGATCCCCGGCAGTCGATCCCGCTACCACCTCGTGGGATTCTCTGCCCGAGCGTGCCAAGGAAAAAGGGCTCCTGGTTTTGCAGCGCGCTGCGAAGAGGCAGGCTGTTGATAGCGGGCTTATGACCGAGGCGACGGGTGCATTGGAGACGCGGGTGGCGGCGATTGCTCGGAATGCGGGTTGCAAGGTGGTTTTTGTTTCGAAACTAGCGGAGCCATAACGTGTTGTTTATCAGTATTCGGAGTCAATTATTTGGCTCCGCTAGGCAAGTGTGACTTGCGCCAATGGGGAGTAGTGCGTAGTTTTGGGGCTTCATGCGACGTTGGTTATTTTGGATTTGCCTGCTTCTTTTTGTGACGGGACTGATGGCAGTGCCGGGGTTTGAGCGTGCCAACGTGCGGGTGGCGGATGGTTTTGATCATCCAGTCGGGAAACCGGATGCCGAAGGGTACTATATGGCGCGCGGTTTTCTTTCGTATCATCCTGGTGAGGATTGGAATGGAGCTAAAGGTGGGAATAGCGATCTGGGGGCTCCTGTTTACGCAATCGGAGATGGATACGTGACCTTTGCCACGGATGCCCGGATGGGTTGGGGGAATGTGGTGCTCGTCCGTCACGCTTATGTTGAGAATGGAAAAACGCTCTTTGCTGACTCCATGTATGCCCACCTCAACACGATATTGGTCAGAAAGGGCCAGCAGGTTTCCCGTGGTCAGCAGGTGGGAACGATCGGCACGAACCACGGGATGTATAAGGCTCATTTGCACTTCGAGATACGAAAGAACCTTTATATCGGGATCAACCGCTCGGCCTTCGCCAAGGATTTCTCAAACTACTTTCGACCGGGCCAGTTTATCGCGCAGCACAGGCGGTTGCCTGGGTCAGGCCAAATTGCTTCCATCCCAATAAATAGCTACAAAACCGACAGCGATGGCCTAACTTATCCCACAGCAGCGAACGCTCTCAAAAGCCGAACCCAAAGCGACAAGTCGCCAGCTCGAGGGGGAAGTTTTCGCGTGAATCGGTTTGGAGATATCGGGTATTAAGTTTCGGGATCAACGCATGGAAAATCCGACCGCCCCACTTTTTCTCATTGCCGGCAGTGGCGACTACCCTCGCCTTGTGATCGAGGGGGCGCGTAAGGCCGGCGTGCAACGCATTGCCATCGCCTCATTCGAGGGCGAAACGGATCCAGCCCTCGCCGCAATGGTCGATGCCATTTTTGCCATGCGCGTCGGACAGCTCGGCAAACTCCTCGAGGCCGCTAAGCAATCCGGAGCCAGTAGGGCCATGATGGCGGGGCAAATTGCCCCCTCACACCTTTTCAATCTCCGTCCCGATTTCAAGGCGCTGGTGCTTTTAGCGAAGCTCAAGGAGAGGAATGCGGAGTCCCTCTTCGGTGCGGTCGGAACTGAAATGACGAAGGTCGGGGTCGGTCTCATTTCGGCCACGACATTTCTCGATGACCACCTCGCCACGCCAGGCCTCATCGCCGGGCCACGGCTCAAGCCCCGCCACGTCGAAGATCTCGACTACGGCTTCCGCATCGCCAAGGAAACGAGCCGCCTCGATATCGGCCAGACGGTCGTTGTCAAAAATGGCACCGTTCTAGCGGTGGAGGCATTTGAAGGAACAAACGAAGCCATTCGCCGGGGAGGCAAGCTGGGCAAGGGCGCGGCGACGCTCGTGAAAGTCTCCAAGCCTAATCAAGACATGAGATTCGATGTCCCTGTCGTGGGAACCAAAACCCTCGAAGTCGCAGCCGAGGCCGGGATTCGCATCATCGGCGTCGAAGCGGGATCGACGATTCTTCTCAATCGACCGAAAGTTTGCGCCCTAGCTGAGTCACTCTCTATAACCATTTACGGAAAATGAAAACCATTCGCACAGGAGTCGTCGGCGTCGGGCACATGGGTGCCAATCATGCCCGCATTTACAGTGAACTTCCATCCAGTCGTCTCACGGCTGTTTACGATCAAAACCCCGAAGCCGCAGCGACAGCGGCGAAGCGCTTCCATTGTGAAGCGGCGGAGAGTCTCGAGGCCTTTGCTTCCATGGTCGATGCGGCCACGATTTGTACGCCGACCGTCACCCACCATGCGGTGGGAAAATTTCTTCTCGAGCAGGGCAAGCATCTACTCATCGAGAAGCCGATTGCCGACACCCCGGCCCATGCCCGTGAGCTTGCCGAACTCGCCGCCGCGCGCGGTTGTGTGCTGCAGGTCGGCCATGTCGAACGTTTCAATCCCGTTCTCCACGCCCTCGAAGCGCAGCTGAATAATCCCCGTTTTTTGGAGGTGACTCGGCTTTCTCCCTACCCGAATCGCAGCACGGATATCGGCGTGGTGCTGGATCTCATGATCCACGACATCGAGATCATTTTGCATCTCGTCCGCTCCCCGATTGAGAGCTTGGACGCCGTTGGGATCTCCGTGCTCGGTCGCGGCGAGGATATCGCCAACGTGCGGTTCCGCTTCAAAAACGGTTGCGTGGCCAATGTCACAGCCAGCCGGATCAGCCAAGATCGCGTGCGCAAAATTCGCGTCTTTCAAGAAAATGCCTATCTCTCGCTGGACTACAAAAATCAAGCAGGCTACCTGCTTCGGCTGGCCCGCGAGGACGAGAAGGCTAGCTCGGGCATTGGTAAGCTCATCGGCTTGGCCACGGATTCCAAAATTGTCACCGACTTCAGTGGTCACCGGATTGTCCGCGAGCCCGTCGAGGTGAACAAAGGTGAGCCCCTTCTCATCGAGCTCGAGTCCTTCCTTCAATGTGCCAGTGAGGGATTGAAGCCGAAGGTCACGGGATTGGCCGCGGCGGATGCCCTCGACATCGCGCTGGAAATCACCCGCCGCATCGGCGAGACATCGCCCCTCGGGACGGACTAACCTACCCAGTCGAACCGGATATCCTGCACCACATCTGGATGCAGGCTCAGGTGAACCGGGCAACCCTTGGCTGCCGCTTCGAGAAGCTTCTTCTGTGGATGATCCGAAGGCAGAGGAATGGTGAAAACAATCTCGAGCTTCGCAATGCGGCGGGGCGGTTCGGTGGACATGTGTTTCACTGCTTTGACAGTCGTTGCACCCAGATCCACACCGTGACGACGGGCGACGATGCCCATGATCGTGAGCATGCAAGTTCCCAGCGATGTCGCGGCGAGATCTGTTGGAGAAAACGATTCCCCTCGCCCCTCATTATCGACCGGCGCATCAGTGAGCAAGATGGTTCCCGAAGGTCCGTGTGTAGCTTCGCATCGAAGATCGCCCAGATATTTTATTGAGATTTCAACCATGCCCGCATCCTAGGATGCCGGTGCTGGAAATTGCAACAGAATGGGCGGAGATCGGCTGAGATCTTGATCAAAGTCCCGGCCGTATCAGGCTAGGACGCGCAACGCTTCTGGTGCCTAGGGATAGGTGTCCCACCTTCGCTCCGTCCGTATCATCGCTTGCTCGATGATGGGGGTGGCGTTGTTTTTTGCCATTGGTGGACACTTCGCTCTTTTGCAAGGCATCGCATGGACATCGATGCTCCGAGATTTCTCCCGCAGTGAATCCATTGCGACGGCGATCGATAAGATCGTGGACGGCAAACACCCCTGTGGCCTTTGCAAAAAAATCGCTGCCGCCCGCCAGTCTCAGTCGCAGGATCCTCTTCTTTTGGTGAGCACAAAGAAGTTCAGTGACTTTATCACCCCACTGATTTCCGTGCTGATGGCGCCGTTGTCTCGCCCTCTCGTTTATGCTCGGGTGCCTGCGCCCATGATGGAAGACCTCTTTTTTTCTCCTCCCGTTCCGGTGCCCATTTTTTCCTGCTGAGCCCCTTGCACTCCCGCAGCTTGATCTAGTCGCGGAATAGGCCCTAGCGGCCATCTTTCTTTAAGGATGACGTGTTGTTCCACGTTCATGCCCCATTTCATTCAACCATCAATTTTAATCATACATGAAAAATCTCACTCAAAATTTGATCGCAGTTTCTGCTGCATTATTTCTTATCATCTCACCTCAACTTCACGCCTGCGCTTGCTCCTTCTGTAGTGGCTACGACGTGGGCACGAGTTCCAACTTCCCTAGTGGGAAAGGGGGAATGTTATGGACCGAATACGACTTTGTTTCACAGAGTCAAAACTGGAGTGGTACCCATTCCTCGGCTGCCGATAACAACGAACACAAGCTCATCCAATCCTCTTGGCTGTCGGGTGGCTTTCAATATTTCTTCAATAACTCGTGGGGTATTTCCGCTGTCGTTCCTTATGCGAATCGGATCGTAACCGCTGAAGAGGATCACGGCCCCATAACAACAAAATGGTGGGGGCTAGGTGATATCCGAGTGAATGGGTATTACACCGGTTTCTCGCCAGATATGTCCACGGGCGTCAACCTTGGCATCAAGGTGCCCTCTGGCGATTGGCACAAGTCCGGGATTGATCGCGACAATCAGATCGGCACGGGGAGCACGGATATACTCGCAGGGCTCTATCACCGCCATCGCATCACTTCGGACGAGAAGTGGGTTTGGTTTGCGCAGGCTCAATTGGATGCTCCCGTTATAACGCAAGCCGGCTATAGGCCAGGGCTCCAGGTGAGCGCCACGGCAGGCATTTATTATACCGGCATCCGGTTCGGAAAACTCAAAATCCGTCCACTGGCGCAAGCACTCTTCACCAACAGAGCCAGCGATTCCGGACCTGAGTCTGATCCGGACAATACCGGTTACCAACAAGTGTCACTTTCGCCAGGATTGGAATTCGATTTTCACCCGGTGCGCGTTTATTCCGATGTCGAGTTACCTGTGATCAGCAATGTGGTTGGCAACCAGTTGATCGCGCCATGCATGGTCAGAGTCATCGTGAGCTACTTGTTTTAAATGGGGGCCTCGTCGAGCCGCTGCCGCACTGAAGCTAACGGGCTGCGGGCTATTATTGATGGCTGACGATCGTTTCGACGGGCGGCAGGATTTCCGTGATTTTGTTGGCGAGGCGATTGATCGTAAAAGGCTTTCTGATGATCTCAATGCCGCTGTCCGGAATGCCGTGGGGGAGGATGGACCTGTCCGAATAGCCTGAGGTGAAAAGCACTTTGATATTTGGGTTTTTCAGGCGAAGGAGGCGGGCCATCTCTTGGCCGCTGAGCAGTGGAAGAATGATGTCCGTGATCACCAGATCGGGAGCAGGTCCTTTATCATCCGCTAGGGCATCGAGACCTTGGAGTCCGTTGGCGGCCTGAATCACGCGATAGCCAAGATCGGAGAGGCGCTTGGCGACAATGTCGCGGAGCATGTGGTTGTCTTCGACTAGGAGGATCGTTCCATGCCCAGTGGTTGGTGGAAGCTCGGAATCGAGATGCGCTCCTCCGGGGATTTCATCGAGAATGCGCGGCAGATAAATGGTGAAGGTGGATCCTTGATCCGGTTCGCTTTCGATCGTGATCTTGCCCCCGGCTGCGGCAACGAGACGCTGGCAAGTCGATAATCCCAATCCTGTGCCATGACCTTCTGGTTTCGTCGTGAAGAAGGGCTCAAAAAGCCTCGCCTGTACGGCGGCGTTCATTCCGGAACCGGTGTCCGCGACGCGCAGGTAGCAAAGGCCGGCGGGGTTCTCAAAATTCAATTTGCAGGATTCCTCATAACTCAGAACCCCTGTGGTAATATTGATCCAACCTTCGACTGGGATGGCGTCGCGGGCGTTTAGGACGAGATTAATGAGAATCTGGGCGATGTCATTTTGGTCGGCCTTGATTTGAAGGCTTTTTTTGCATGTCGTAATACGGATTTGAATCGGCTCGGGAATGAGCCGATGGAGCATGAGACCGGTTTTTTGCACCAGATCATTGAGGGGGATGAGCGTGGGCTCGCGAACATCTCCACGGCTAAAAAGTAGCAGTTGACGGGTGAGTGCCGCCGCATGTTCGCTCGCGTATTCGATGTGCGAGGCGTAGCGATGGAGGCGGTCTGTTTTTTTCAGTTCGTTCATCAGCATGCCGCTATTTGCCATGATAATGGTGAGGATGTTGTTGAAGTCGTGGGCTATGCCGCCGACGAGTTCGCCAAAGATTTCAAGTTTTTGTGCGTGAGTGAGTTGGTTGCTGAGGGATTGCCTTTCCTTGAGAAGTTGAACTTCCTCTATAGCGCGACGAATCGCTGGGGCGAGGCGAGAGGGGCGATCTTTCAAAACGTAGTCCGTTGCGCCTTTTTTTAGAGCCATGACCGCAGCCTCCTCACCCATGACACCCGAAAAAAGGATGAAGGGGAGGCCGGGTCGCGTCGCACGAACCAGATTCAGAGCCTCCATTCCATCGTAGCCCGGCATGGAGAAATCGGCGAGAACGAGGTCGATGTCGTTTCCCTCTAAGGCCATAGAAAAATCCAACTCTGTATCCACGCGTTGGATCTCACACGGCAGCCCGTCCGCCTCCAGTTTCCGCCGAATCAGATCTGCGTCTAGGGGGTCATCCTCCAAGTGCAGGATGTGGAGTGGTGTGTGCATCAGATTTGCCAGGAGCGTCGCTCCAAGCGGCGGGATTTGAGTGGAGGCGGGACGTTGATTTCCGACCAGAAGCGTCCAATGCTTTGGACTGCTATTTTAAAATCGGGAAATCCCACCGGTTTGATCACATAGGCGTTGGCGCCATTTTGATAGCAGACGGCGATGTCTCGTCGCTCGCCCGAAGATGTAAAAATGACCACTGGTATCGATTTGAGTTTGCTATTCGCTCGAATGGTCTGAAGTACCTCAATGCCGCCAATCTTTGGCATTTTGAGATCGAGCAGAACAAGGGCTGGATCGCCGCTGGGTCGTGTGCGCCACGCTTTTCTTCTTAAAAGGTAGTCCAGTGTTTCTTCGCCATCGCTCACTCGGACTACCCTATTTTTTAAGCTCGTTCCTTGAATCGCGGAGAGGGTCAACTCGGCATCAGCGGAGTCATCCTCGGCTAATAAAATATGGGGATGATCAGATTTCATTTTTCTCCCGGTTTGGGGATGGTGAAGTGGAATGTGGCTCCGGCATCGACTTCCCCTACGGCCCAGATCCGTCCCCCGTGGCGATTGATGATGCGATGCACGTTGGCCAACCCAATGCCTGTGCCTTCAAATTCTTTGCCGTTGTGCAACCGCTCAAAGACGCCAAAAAGTTTCTTGGTATAGCGCGGGTCAAATCCGACCCCATCGTCCTTGATGAAAATCAGATGCTCGTCGGGATGATCGGATTCACAGCCGACCTCAATGTGCGCGTGGGTGCGGGTCGAGGTGAACTTGATGGCGTTCGAGAGGAGATTCACTAAAGCTTGGCGCATGAGTGAGCGGTCCACAAGCACCTCAGGGAGTGAGCCGATTTTCCAACTAATGAGACGGTCCTTAGTTTCCTCCTTGATGTCATTGAGCGCTTCCATGAGGAGGTCACGCAGGTTGATGCTGGTTTTTTGCATTTCCGAGCGGCCGATCCGTGAAAATGTGAGGAGATCGTCGATGAGTTCGCCCATGCGTCGCGCAGCTCCGGCAATGGTGGTGAGGTGGTGACGGTGGATCTCGGAGATTTTGCTGCCAGCCTCTTTTTCTAGGATTTCAATAAACCCCATAATGTGTCGCAGTGGGGCGCGAAGATCATGGGACACCGAGTAGGTGAAGGCTTCCAGTTCGCGGTTGGCAGCTTCCAGTTCCGACGTCCTTGCAGCGACGCGTTGCTCGAGTGTCTCCGTGAGACGCCTCACGCTTTCCTCTTCATGCTTGCGGTGGGTGATGTCGCGAAAGTTGCATTGCAGTAATTTTCGGCCCTCGGACCTGTAGCTGTTGCAAACCACTTCGACCGGCGTTCGCTTTCCTCCATGGGCCTTCAGACTAAGTTGGTCCCAACGCTGAAAGCCGCTTTCATCGAGCTCATCGGACTCGCATGCGTCTTTCCACAGCATTTTAAAGGAAGGGATCTGATCGAGTTTTTTTGCGATCAATTGGTCGCAAGGTGTGTCGAGTAAAATGCACAGATAGGGATTTGCGTCCACAATCCTGCCCGTGAGCATATCGACGACCATGATGCCGTCTCGGCTGGTATCAAAGAGCCTGCGGTATCCAGAGTCCGCGATGGGGCCTGTGGTGAGATCGATGTCACGCGGTATCAGTTGCGATCTGTGATGAAGTGGGCGTTTTTTAGTTGAAAGCATCGGTGCATAGTTAGATCAGGTGCTTTCCGCCAACAATGGGGCGAATCCCCCACGCAGGGCCTCCAGCAGCGGGTGTGCTGCTGGAAACCCTGCTCTTCCCCGGAAGAAATTGATCTCTCACGGCGATGAGGGATGGGCATAGAACCACTGGTCGTGTCGAGTGACACAAAATCAAATAGGGTTCTCACCTCCCGACGAAAAGCGGGAGTGTTTAGCGGCGGTTGCTGCGATCCAGCGCCCAGAGCTTGAAGTATTTCAGGTAAACGTAAATGGCTTCCATTCCACCCACGAGAATGCCGGGAAGGCCTTCCCTATAGCCCCGGCGGAGGATGTAGAACTTGTAAAAGCGGGCCTTCGGTTTGAGAAAAAGATCCACAATGCCCGCCCGTTTTCCCTTCTTGTGTAGGGCGAGCGCTGCGGCCGTGGAGTGGGAGTCGAGCCGCCTAATATGATCAGAGATGTCGATGTAGGTGAAGTGGCGCAACTCGCCGAGCATTCGGCCCACGGGACCGGGAACCTTCGCGTGTTCGTGGGGTTCTTCCCCGTGCCAGGTCACCCGCTCTCGGCGGGCCAAGCGAAGCCGGCGCTCAGGATGCCAACCACCCTTTCGCCACCACCGGCCAAGGTAAAAAACCACCCGAAGCAATTCAAATCCGTCCTCCTGCACACGGCCGTTTGCATCACGCTCGAGCATGGCTTCGATTTCGGCGCGAAGTTCGGGGGACACCTCTTCGTCGGCGTCCAAATTCAAAATCCAAGGTTGGGTGCAGTGCGTAAGGGCGTGAGCTTTTTGATCCACGAATCCCGTCCAATCGCGATGAAATATTTTTGCGTTATGCTTTCTGCAAATCTCCAGCGTGGAGTCGGTCGAACCCGAGTCCACCACCACGATCTCGTCGCACCAATCGAGGCTTGCGAGACAGCGCTCCATGATAGAGGCCTCGTTCATGCAAACTAGAAATGCGGTAATCCCCGTCTTGGTATTCATTGGCTCGGGTTGGATTGAAGGAGTGAAGCAGTAATGGCGAAGGAAAGCGATTCCGTTGCTCGCGATTGAGAGTCGTTCACCGCTTTTTCCCAAGATGTATCGCGTGTGAGCAGGGTGAGGGCGGCGGCCTCCATTTTCTCAAGAGTTGCCGGAGCAGAGAGTTTTGGGAAGGCCGTCCGTGCAATCATTCCCGTGCCACCTACGCAAGGCATCCGGCAGAGCAGGGCGGCGGTGGCGATGTTGTCATCGTCCGTATCCAAATGCCAAACGATGCGGTGCAAGGCCATCAAGCGCAAAAAATCGGGGTAATCTAATGGGCCCTCGACAATGAAAAAGAGAGGGTTGGTTTTTTGGATGCTTTTTAAAATCATCCCACCTTGTCGGCCTTCCGAATTAAGGACGGCTAGCGGGCAGGCGAGCTCGATGGAAATGCGATTCGCGAGCATCAGAGCGGTGGCGTGGTGCTTTGAGGTATCCGAAAAGCTTTGCGTGCCGATAAAAATCCCACGTCGTTTTTCGAGGGGTTGGCTGAAATCCCATTCGGGGAAATCAATCGGACACGGCGGCGGGATCACTCGGGCGTCCGTGGCCCCAGCCGCTTTCAAGAGGGCTGCCATGAGCGGGGTATTGGCAATCGCTCTCGTTGCCTCACGGCAAATTTCACAAAAAAGCTCATAACGACTAACGTCACCCAAGAGTTCGGCAATATCTTGTTCGCGGGAATCGCGGAAGGCGACCCGCACGGATACGCCCCGCGCTGCCAGATATCGGAGCGAAGCCAGTGCGCGACGGAGATTGTTTTTGGTGAGAAGGAGTAGGGTGTTCTGGACGCTGGTGGGGATGGCTTTCGCCTCGCGGTAGATTCCGCCTTTGCAGCAAGCGGCGTAAGCATGGACTCCGATGGGCGGTCGAATGGTGTCCTCGGGTCTTCCAGGGCCAGCGAGATAAGACTGTTGCCGGTCTCGCCCGCCGGGGTTGAGAACGGCCAGACTCATCCCTTTTTCACTTTGTCCCAAATGCGGTCGAGTTCCTCAAGCGGGGTGCCCGCGACTTCGCGTCCGCTGGATTGGAGTTCTCGCTCGACGGCCTGGAAGCGGCTGATAAAGCGGTTCGTGGATCCGTTGAGGGCGGTCTCGGCATCGACGCCGAGCTTGCGAGCGAGATTGACGGCGGTGAAAAGCAAGTCGCCGACCTCGGCTTCGGTCGCGGCGGAGTCCGAGGCCTGAATCGCCTCTCGGATTTCGGCGGTTTCCTCAGCCATCTTGGCAAAGACGGGTTCCGCATCCGGCCAGTCAAATCCCACGCGGCTGACTTTCTTCTGCGCATTCTGAGCGCGAAGGAGGGCCGGAAGCGCGGTGGTGAGTCCGTCAAGGATGCCGGATGTTCCGCCTTTTTCCTGCCTCTTGATGGCGTCCCACTGGCGGAGGACTTCTTGACTGTCGTTGGCGGATTTGTCGCCAAAAACGTGGGGATGACGGCGGACCATCTTCTCCCCCACGGTGGCGGCGATGTCCTCGAGAGAAAAAGCCCCTCTTTCCCCAGCCATTTGCGCATGCATGACAATGTTCAGAAGCAGGTCGCCGAGTTCTTCCCGCAAGTTGGTGTCATCCGCCCGCTCGATGGCATCCACGACTTCGTAGCATTCTTCGATCAAGCCAGCGCGTAGGCTGGAATGGGTCTGCTCGCGATCCCAAGGGCATCCGTCGGGAGCGCGGAGGCGGGCTACGATTTCCTTCAATTGTGAGATGGTGTCTAGATTTTCCACAAGGAGTTGTTGGTATTTCCGAATTCGTTAATTTCCTCGGTCGAGGTCCGCGCCACAAAAATGATCAGGCCAAATACCACAAGGATCGTTCCGAAATACACCACGAAGGCGAGCCATGAGGGCAGGTGCTCGACCGCCAGCGCAGCATAAAAGTCGCTGAAGGATCGGATCGGGGACTTCGCATGCATGAAAATCTTCAGCGTCCATGCCACGAGGATGATTCCAAAAATGAACACGTAGTTGCGCTTCATGCGGCGCGCGACGGCCTCGATCTTGCTGATCTTGAAGGAGGGTAAAATCAGATCCTCGCAGACCAGACGCCGCCACTCGCCGTCGAGAATCTTTGCGGTTTGCAAAATCATTGGAACCAGAAAGTGAGCCTCCAGCATGCGCACGCGCCCGCGAAACGCATCGTAGAATCGGTAGCGTCGCGCCTCGATCCAAAGCATGATCCAGACCAGCGCGAGATTAAAAAAGAAAATGATATGCGGCACATCACGGATCGAAAAAGCAACGCCGATGATTGTGGTGCTGGTTGTGATCGCCCACGTTGTCGTCACGTCGAGGCGCTGCCTCCAGACCATGATGCGGCCGAGTTCGCCTCGATAAAAATGCGAAACTGCCGTGACGTAGCACGGGTCTTTGAGGTGGATTCCGTTTGCTCCCGGATGGTCGTCAGAATCGGTCATTAGTGTTCTGCATCCTTAGCGATGAGTTGGGCGCGGGCTTTTTCTAAAAGCGCGCGTTCTCTCGCATTGAGGCTCCCCATGCCGTTGCAGGAAATTTTTTCCAGGATCGGGTCGATGGATATGACGGCATCATCATCCGTGGTCTCGATCTGACGTGGTGCATATTTACGAATCGGGGAAACCTTCGAGGTTACGGGTCGTTCCGGGCGATCGAAGCGGCCTTGGAAGTAGCCGACAATCAAGCACGCAAAGATGCAATCCACGCCCAGCGCGGTGAGGGAGGTGTAGTCCGCAAGGGCGAGGCATTGGAGCGAGTTAATCGCCAGGAGGGCGAGCGCCACCCAGCGTGCCTGAATACTGAAAAGAATCTCCGCCGTCGGATAAAGGAGCGCGAAAGCGACGAAAATGCCAAAGTGAAGCGCGCTCGATCCCCAGTAAATCGACGGCCAACCCGCCCAACTTGCTGCAGCCAACACCAGAGGCGGAGTGATCAGTAGACCGGCATAGAGTTTAACGAAGGACTTCCGACCGAGATACGTTTCGATTTCCTTTCCAAAAGCCACAAGCAGGTAAAGCTCCACGAGCAAGAGCCAATAGGACGGGCGATGCACAAACGCGTAGGTGCAGGTCTGCCAAAGACTGTAGTCCTTCGTGACGGCTTGGCTGGAGAAGACGAACGCTTGCAAAAACCCTTCTGCTCCTGCCGCCATCGCCACAGCGGTAAGGATGAGCGTAAGGCCATGCACTCCCGCGAGCGCCGTGCTCACATAGACAGGAAAATTCCCAATCCAGGTGAGAGGGCCTTCATTTTCTGGACTCCGCTGGGCCATCATTTACGTGCTTACCCTATTCCTGTTGAGGCCAAGGCACAAGCGGGAACTCGTATTAGGCACAAGCCCCGCCGTGAGATCGGCTTTTTTGAAGTTGCACGGAGGGTGGGGTGACGGCAAAGTCAATGGATGGGAGCCTTATTGATAGCACTCGTGGTTATCACGAGAGTTCGACACTCGAAGCCGTCATCCAGGCTCGTAATGCGGCGCAGTCCGCCGGTGGTCGTGCCGCTGCAAATCCGGGCGATCCACAAGCGATGCGGGAACTGGGTGGAGCCGAAGCCGGGCTCAGCGGAGCCCTCAGTCGCTTAATGGTCGTCGCCGAAGCCTATCCCGACTTGAAGGCGAATCAAAACATGATGCAACTCACCGAGGAGCTGACCTCCACTGAGAACAAGGTCGCCTTTGCCCGTCAGGCCTACAATGACTCGGTGATGACCTACAATACGAAGCGCGAGCTTTTCCCGACGAATCTCATTGCGGGTCTTTTCCAATTTGCAGCGGCTGAGCTTTTCCAAGTGGATAGCGCCGCGGAGAGGCAGGCTCCGAAAGTCTCCTTCACATGATTCCCGTCACCCCGACGCGCGCCGCATTTATCGAAAAAGCGTCCACGGCCCGCGTGCTGCAAGTTTCCTGCGAGATCGTCGCTGATGGCGACACGCCGGTCTCGGCCTTTGCGAAGCTTTGCGGAGAGGCGCCGTCCTTTCTACTCGAGTCCGCCGAACAAAAAGACCAGACCGGCCGCTTTTCGTTTCTGGGATTCGGGGCGCGAGCCACATTCAGCGCCACAGGAAAAACCCTCACGCTTACCGAAAACGGCACCTCCCGCACATTCGAGGCGGAGCGCGATCCGCTCGATGAACTTGAAAGGTGGATGGCCCCCTACCGCACCGAGACCGATCCCACTCTGCCGCTCTTTCACGGCGGCGCGGTCGGCTACCTGAGTTACGATTGCATCCGTTGGTTCGAGCCCACGATCTCAGCCCCGCCGAAGGATGAGCTTGGCATACCGGACATGTTTTTCATGGTCACCGAAGTGGTTATCGCCTTCGACCACCGCCGCCGCCGAATTCGGATTGTGGTCAATGCGTTTCCGGATAAAGAAAATCCCGCCGCCGCCTACGATGCCGCCTGCGAGCGGATCCGCAGCGTCCTCGAGTCACTAGCTAAGCCGATCGCCTTCGAGCCGATTTTCACGGAATCCACCCCCGCCGCCGCGCCTTCGACCTCGAATACCACCCGCGAGGAATACCACGCCATGGTCCACAAGGCTCATGAATACATCCGCTCGGGCGACATCTTCCAGATCGTGCTCGCTCAGCGTTTCGAAACGGAATTTCACGACGACGCACTCGATCTCTACCGCGCCCTGCGCTTTGTGAATCCGTCGCCCTACATGTTTTGTCTCCGCTGTCCGGGTGGATACTCGCTCGTGGGCAGTTCGCCGGAAGTCCACGTCCGCCTCACCGGCGACCTTGTTGAGATCCGCCCGATCGCTGGCACACGCCGCCGTGGAGCCACTCCGGAGGAAGATGATGCGAATGCCGACGACCTCATGGCCGATCCCAAGGAGCGCGCCGAGCACCTCATGCTCGTGGATCTCGCCCGCAACGATGTCGGTCGCATCGCCGAATACGGCAGCGTGAAGGTGAGCGACTTCATGACCATCGAGCGCTACAGCCACGTGATGCACATTGTCACCCACGTCTCCGGTCAACTTGCTGGCGGACGCTCGGCCTTTGATGTGATGCGGGCTACGTTCCCGGCTGGAACCGTCTCCGGCGCGCCCAAAGTCCGCGCCATGCAAATCCTGAACGAACTCGAAAAAAGCAAACGCTGTTCCTACTCCGGCGCCGTTGGGTATTTCGGCTTCGACGGCAACCACGACTCCTGCATCGCGCTGCGCACCGTGTTGCTCAAGGACGGCAAAGCGTATGTCCAATCCGGCGGTGGCGTCGTCGCCGACTCCACTCCCGAAGGCGAGTATCAAGAGACCGTCAACAAAGC
>RFZT01000210.1 GCA_009920585.1 bacterium | reverse complement strand
AGCATAACCATTATGTGAAAATTGCTATATTGATGAGTTTTGCGCTCCCTACGTTGATCGGTTGGCTCTATGGTGGACCGATCGTGGCGCTCGGATCCTTCCTGATTGCCGGCTTCGCCCGCGTGGTTTTTGTTCACCACATGACATTCTGTATCAATTCCCTATGCCATTGGATTGGTGACCGGCCTTACTCCAGCCATTGCAGCGCGCGAGACAGTCTGCTCATGGCCATATTGACCTTCGGTGAGGGGTATCACAATTTCCACCATGAGTTTCAACACGACTACCGTAATGGTGTGAAACCATGGCAGTTTGATGTCACTAAGTGGACGATCTGGCTCCTCAATAAATGCGGACTCGTTCGCAATCTCCGCACCGTGCCAGAGGAAAAAATCCTCAAGGCTCAAATCGTTGAGCAAGAAATCCAGTTGGAAGCCCGTGTTTCAGCCCACCCATCCGCTTTCTCCGACTCGATCAAGGCGATGGTCGATAAAACACGCGCCCAAATGAACGAGGCCATGCTGCGTTGGGAAGAACTTCTCATCGAATACCGCGCGGCTGCAGCCGGCCAAACCGCTATCTCCCGTCGTGAAATGGCGGAACTCCGCCGCAACGTGAAGCAGGCCGCAGGTAGATTTAACCGATCCCTTCGCGACTGGAAAAATGCTTGGAGCCGCATTCCAGCTCGAGCTTAATAAACCATCTTAAAAGACCGCCGGATAAATCCCTGTAGGGTTTATCCGGCGTTTTCATTGGATGGATCGATATCTCTTGTCCGCTTTCGGTGGAGATTTGAATTCAGGTCTCGGGCTGTCTTTTCAGCTCTGCGTTGACATGGCGTCCGCGTTTGATATTCCTCTGCACTCAATTTATGGCAAAAACCACCAAGTCCAATACCACCGCAGCCCCAAAAAAGGGCAAATACGTTTATACTTTTGGAGCCGGAAAAGCTGACGGCGACGGAAAAATGAAACCCCTCCTTGGCGGCAAGGGAGCGAATCTTGCTGAAATGACCCGCATCGCCCTTCCAGTGCCTCCGGGGTTCACGATCTCCACAGAAGTCTGCGGATACTATTACGACAACAAGCGCACCTATCCGAAGGAACTCCAGGCCCAAATGGAAGCTGGTGTTCGCAATATGGAAAAAATCATGGGAACGAAATTCGGTGACGCCAAGGGCCTCCCGCTCCTCGTTGCCGTGCGCTCCGGCGCCCGTGATTCGATGCCTGGTATGATGGATACGATTCTGAACCTCGGTCTCAATGACGAAACCGTTGACTCGTTGGCCAAGGCGACAAAAAATGAACGCTTTGCATGGGATTGCTACCGCCGCTTTGTCCAGATGTATGGTGACGTCGTTCTCGGCGTTCAAAAGCGTGAGGGCGAGGACCACGATCCCTTTGAGTCCGCCATCCACGATTACAAGCACGCCAAATATCACAAGGATATCGTTGACAGCGACCTCACCGCAGATGACCAGAAAGAGCTCGTCAAAAACTTCAAGAAACTCGTCAAAACCCGCACTGGAAAATCCTTCCCGAGCGATCCGTGGGATCAACTTCGCGGAGCCGCAGGAGCTGTTTTCGGCTCATGGATGAACGACCGCGCGATCGTGTATCGCCGCAAATACAACATCCCTGCCGCATGGGGCACAGCCGTCAACGTGCAGGCCATGGTCTACGGCAACACGGGCGAAACCTCCGGTTCCGGCGTGGCATTCACCCGCAACCCAGCGAATGGTGTGAACGAATTCTACGGTGAGTTCCTCATCAACGCCCAAGGCGAAGACGTGGTCGCCGGTGTCCGCACGCCAGAGCCAGTCAGCAAGCTCAAGGCCGCGATGCCAAAGTCGTTCGCGGAACTCATGAAAGTCCGCGCCATCTTGGAAAAGCATTTCAAGGACGTCCAAGACGTGGAATTCACGATCCAAGAGGGCAAGCTGTTCATGCTTCAGACCCGCAATGGCAAGCGCACCGCCATGGCCGCTCTCAAGTTCTCGATGGACATGGTCAAAGAGAAGCTCATCGACTGGAAAACAGCGATCCTCCTCAACCCAGCCGATCAGTTCGATCAACTCCTCGCGCCAGTCTTTGACGTCGCCGAGGCCAAAAAAGCCAAGGTCATTGCCAGCGGTCTCCCAGCAGGTCCTGGCGCAGCTTCCGGTAAGATCTACTTGAATGCCGACCGTGCCGTCGAAGCCGCAGAGAAAGGCGAAAAAGTTCTCCTCGTTCGCGAAGAGACATCACCTGAAGATTTGCGCGGAATGATCGCCGCTGAGGGCATCCTTACAGCTAGGGGTGGCGTTTCATCCCACGCAGCGCTTGTCGCGCGTCAGATGGGCAAAGTTTGTATCTGTGGAGCGGCCGCGCTGAAGATCGACTACAACGCCCGCACCGTCACCGTGGCCGGCCAAGTCTTCAAGGAAGGCGACTTCCTCTCGATCGACGGCACCGCAGGCAGCGTTTACGCGGGTCAGCTCGCCACATCGCCATCCGAGATCATCACCGGCCTCATCCATGGCAATAAGGCCGCACTCAAAACCGAGAAGGTCAAAAACTTCAAGCAGCTCATGGACTGGTGCGCCAAGGTCACGAAACTCGACGTTCGCACCAATGCGGATACGCCCGAGCAGACCCTAGCTGCCCTCGCATTCGGTGCCAGCGGCATCGGACTCACTCGCACGGAACACATGTTCTTTGAGGGCAATCGTATTGATGCGATGCGCGAGATGATTCTCGCCACGGATGAAAAGAGCCGCCGCGAAGCCCTCGCTAAGCTCCTGCCATTCCAGCGCGCCGACTTCACCGGCATTTTCAAGGCGCTGAAAGGCTTCCCAGCCACCATCCGCCTCCTCGATCCGCCGCTCCATGAGTTCCTTCCCCACACCAAGGAGCAGCAAATGGACCTCGCGCGCAGCATCGGCATGAAAGTTGAAACCATCATGCAACGCGTCAACAGCCTCCATGAAGCGAATCCGATGCTGGGTCATCGCGGTTGCCGCCTCGGTATCGCCTACCCTGAGATCACCGAGATTCAGGCCCGCGCGATCTTTGAAGCCGCCGCAGACGTCGCCAAGAAGAAGATCAAAGTGAAGCCAGAGGTCATGATCCCGCTTGTCGGCTTCAAGAAAGAACTCGACCTCCAAGTTGAAATTGTCCACCGCGTCGCCAAGGCCGTGATGACCGAGAAGAAAGTCAAATTTGACTACCTCGTCGGCACCATGATCGAAGTCCCTCGTGGCGCGATCACTGCGGATGAAATTGCCGAGACCGCGCAGTTCTTCAGCTTCGGCACTAACGATCTCACCCAGACCGCGCTCGGCATCAGCCGCGACGACATGGGCGCCTTCCTTCACATCTATATGGACCTTACCGTGTATCTCCTCAACCAGATGACAAGGCAGGCCTTAGCGGCAGTGTTGGACAGCCTGGTTAGGACGACCAAGCCATCGGGTCGCGTGTCTGCCATTAAGCCCCGAGGCCCAGCAAAATCCACAGATCGGGGGTCATTCACTATTTCCTTGTTATGTGTTGAAAGTGAACAGATGCGGCGAATAGCGCCGACGGTCTATTATGCAATCGCTGCCGCCATGTCCCTGAACGAGGTGTCCATGGGAGTCGGCTGCCAGCGCAGCACATCGAATGTTGCGCGATTATCGAAGGAGGCAGCCTTCCCAATGAATGGGAGCATTCCCTTCGCCTCACGATCAAAGAAGCCCATGAGTTTCAGCAGGATGGTTGGGGCTTTTCGTGACGGAACCTTGCCGTAGCCTGCTTTTTTCAGGACCATCGCCACAGTGGCCATGGCAACTGGTTCCGCAGTCGCGGCGATGAACCGCTTGCCCGACGCTCCCTCGGCCGTCATGGCCGCGACGTGGAGGCGAGCAACGTCGCGAACGTCTACCATGCCCATGCTCAGGTCGGGAATCATCGGCATCTTTCCGCCGATCATGGCGGTCATCATCTCGACGCTCTGCCCGTCCATCTTCGCGCCGAGCGATGGGCCGAAAACCGCGCCAGGGTTGACGACCGTGAGTTCCATGTCGCCGCCTTTGGCGGCCGCCCATGCGGTGCGCTCGGCCAAGGTCTTGCTCTTCGCGTAGGCGCCGATGTTGGCCCCGAGGTCGGACCAGGCATCCGGCCCATACCGCCCGCTCTCCTTTCCAGCGATGATTGCGAAGGTCGAGGAGGTGAGCACCAGCCGCTTTACTCCTTCCCGCTGGGCGGCGGCGATGACGCGCTTCGTTCCTTCAACCGCCGGGGCGATCAAAGCGTTCTCGTCCTTCGGCTCGGCAAG
>RFZT01000209.1 GCA_009920585.1 bacterium | reverse complement strand
TTGGAGAAAGGCGCGGGCGGTGGGGATGTCCGAGAAGGTGGCTTTGACGATTTTGTCATGCGGTTGATGCAGAACGGACATGCGTGAGACCATAAACACGGAGGGGAGGCAATCCTCTTGAAGCTTCCCAAGTGATAGTAGATAAATAGATGTTTTTTTCTCGCCATTAGCGAGGTTCACTTCTGAAATGCTGCCCGTGAGGAAAACATTACAAACAACAGGTTTTGCCCGAACGGTGAGCCGCTGCTCCGCCTAACTGCCGCTTTATGAAAATCCTCCTTACCACCACCTCTTTTCAGGACACACCCGGCCCCCACCATGATATGCTGGCTGACAAAGGATTTGAGATCGTCAGAGAGCGCGGACCGTTGCCCGAGGAACGGATGCTTGAACTCGCTGGCGATTTTGACGCCTTTCTTTGTGGGGACGACGCCATCACGCGCGCTGTGCTTGAGAAGTCGCTCCCCCGTCTTAAGGTCGTTGCCAAATATGGTATCGGCTTGGACAAGGTGGATGTCGCCGCTGCAACAGCATTGAAAATACCCGTCACATTCTGCCCTGGCGTCAATCACACCACGGTCGCGGAACACACCTTTGGACTTCTTCTTTCCATCTACCGCCAAATTGTGGAGCAAGACCATTCCGTCCGATCAGGAAACTGGAAGCGTCTGACCGGTCATGAACTGATGGGGAAAACCATCGGGATCGCTGGACTCGGGCGCATCGGCAAAGAGGTCGCAACCCGGGCCCGCGCGTTTGGCATGACCGTTCTCGGCTATGATCTGTATTGGGACGATGCATTTGCATCGCTTCACAACATATCGCGGGTTCATGAGATCAATGACCTCATTGCTGAGAGCGACATCCTTTCTCTTCACATGAACCTGACTCCCGAAACCAGAGGGTTCATGAATGAAGAGCGCTTGAAACTTTGCCGCAAAAACCTGGTCCTTCTCAACTGTGCTCGCGGCGAATTAGTCGACAGCAAGGCTCTGGCTGTAGCTCTCGACGAAAATCGCATCGCTGCTTATGGCGCCGATGTCCTCGATGAGGAACCTCCGCCCTCAACTCATCCCCTACTCCACTGCCGAGGAACCGTGATCACCCCGCACATAGGTTCCCGCACCCACGAAAGCGTCATCCGCCAAGCCACCATGGCCGCGCAGAATATGATCAATGTCCTGAATGGCCTCCCTGCCCTCGCTCAAGCCAACACATTTTAAAAAACCATGAGCAACAGTAACGAATTCTATGTGGTCCCAACGGAACTCCACGACGATCTGGTTCGCAGAGCCTACGTCCAACGCGGATACTCCAATGAGGAGGCGGTGGACGCCTCGCGGTTCTGTCACAGCGCCTCGCGCCACGGCATTCGCACCCATAATGCCCTAAAGGCACTCCACCTTGATGATCTGTTTGGAAGCAAGGTGGGGCAATGGGTGCCGAATGCGGAAATTGAAATTCTGCCCTCCCGTTTCGCCGCTGCTGAAATATGGGATGGACACAAAAAACTCGGCCAAGCGGTCGCTTACAAAGCCATGCAACGTTGTATGGAATTGGCCGACCAATTCGGCGTTGGCATGGTGAGTGTGGATAATGCCACCCATTACCTCTGGGGCGGCGGCTACGTGATCGACGCCGCACTCAAAGGCTTCATCGCCTACACGAATTGCACGTCCGCCACATCGGAAGTGGTTCCCTTCGGAGGAAAAACCCCCACCATGGGCACCAATCCTCACTCTTGGGGTTTCCCAACTCAAGATGCCGTTGGATTTCCCATTGTCATTGACTGGGCGACATCGTCCGTGGCCATGGGCCGGGTGCAACAATTTGCCCGCGAAGGAAAGCCACTCGCCCCAGGATGGGCCGTCGATGCGGAAGGAAATCCCACCACCGATCCGAATCTCGCAACAGCACTTCTTCCTTTTGGCGCACACAAAGGCTATGGGCTTGGATTGATCGACGAACTCTACGCCGCCTTTATCGGGGGTTCCCTCCCCTCGATCCGAGGATCACAAAAAGGGGCCGCCGGAGAAAAGCGGGGATCAACATTCTTTTTCCAATGCATCCACCCCGATGCGATGCGTGGACAAGATTTTGCCATGGGGCGCTCGCCAGCACAAAACCTCAAGGCCTGCCTGAATGACATTCTCGGCCCCGGCAACGAGAATTGCATCCTGCCCGGCGAACTGGAAGCGAAAGCGGCCAAGCTCACAGATCAGCACGGTGGACTCCTATTCACCAAAGCTGAAATCGAAGGCTTTGCCCACATCATATCCGAACTTGGCGAACCCGCTTGGAAACCAGAAGATTTCCGAGCCATCACGATTTAACTCATCATGTCACTCCCGCTTCGCGATCCCGCCACTTGTCACTACGACCAGATTTCTCTCGGTGAGGTTATGCTTCGACTCGATCCCGGCGAGGGCCGCATTCGTACCGCGCGCCAATTTTCAGCCTGGGAAGGCGGCGGCGAATACAATACCTCCCGGGCCCTTCGTAAATGCTTTGGTCTTCGCACAGCCGTTTGCACGGCATTGGTCGATAACGAAGTCGGCCACCTGATCGAAGACCTCATCATGCAAGGCGGGGTGGACACCACTTTCATCCAATGGCGAGAGAATGACGGGGCCGGACAAACCGTCCGTAATGGCATCAATTTCACCGAGCGCGGATTCGGCATTCGAGGTGCTTTAGGCAACCCCGATCGCGGACACACGGCCGCCTCCCAACTCAAGCCGGGTGACTTCGATTGGGACCATATCTTTGGAAAACTCGGCGTGCGCTGGCTACATACCGGCGGCATTTTTCCCGCCCTCTCCGAATCCACTGCCGAATTAACGATTGAGGCCGTCACCGCCGCAAAAAATTACGGCACAATCGTGAGCTACGATCTGAATTACCGGCCTTCACTTTGGAAATCGCGAGGCGGACTGGATCAGGCCCGGAAGGTCAATCTGCGCATCGCAAAATATGTCGACGTCATGATTGGCGTCGAAGCCGAGGGCCTTTCGCCTGAATCCGACCAAATTGAAACGCAGACATTCCAGCGATTGATCGAAAAAACTCTTCAAGAGTCACCTCACCTGAAAGTCGTTGCGACGACCATGCGCCGCGTCATCAGCGCCTCCCGCAACGATTGGAGCGGACTCTGCTGGCACGATGGCCAATTTTACGAAAGCCGCAAATATCCGGAACTGGAAATTCTCGATCGCATCGGCGGTGGCGATGGCTTTGCCAGTGGACTCATGTACGGATTTCTTTCTAAAAACGATCCTCAAGCCGCTGTGGACTACGGTGCCGCCCACGGTGCCCACGCTTCCACCACGCCGGGGGATACCTCCATGGCAACCAGAGCGGAACTCGATAAACTCATCGCGGCCACGGGATCCAGCGTCGCACGTTAAAGAACACATGCACTCGAATCCCTTCGCAGAATCAAATCCCTGCCCGTTTGCGGCCCTAAAACTGCCATGAACTTCATCCACGACGATTTCCTGCTTGAGATACCTCAGGCGCGACACCTTGACCATGAGTATGCTGCAGCGCAGCCGATCATCGACTACCATTGCCAATCTGCCGCCCGCGAAGACCGCGGACGACAAGCGCTGGAGTGACATTGCCGAGCTTTGGCTCGGCGGCGACCATTATAAATGGCGCGCCATGCGCCTACCATTTTTTCACCCTTCCTGCTGAATCTTGAAAATCTTGTTAATTAATTCGGCTACACCTCACCCTTTCAGGGCTGCCTCCAGCAGTCGTTCTCCGCTGCGCTCCGGTTGCCCACCCTGGGCTACACATTTGACTCGTTCGCTCCCGCTCAGCTCGCCCTTCGGGCCAACCTTCGGTTAGTTTTGTGATGATTAGCCTTTCTCCCAAAAGGCTCTCCCTGCGGGCTGCCTTGCGGCAGTCTATCTCGACCTTTCCCAAAGGTCTCGATTCTCGCGCCAGACCCGGCGCTCGATTGTCTTTCCCGTTGAACTATGCGCTATCGCGCGGGTGTTCTTCGCTCCGCTTCGATTCTGTCTGGTTTTTACAGCTCGCGGGCGAAGGCTTCGATGTCCACGCAGAGGATCGCCGCGCGGTGCAGGTTGGTCAGCTTGGCGGGATCACCGATGAGCTCAATCTCTTCGCGAAGCCCTTCCGGCACTGTCCCGAAACGGATCTCTAGTGCTTCCACGATATCCTGCTGCTTGGAGGCAATCAGACCTTCTTGGTGGCCTTCTTGACGACCTTCTTGACGACCTTCTTGGTGGCCTTCTTGACGGCCTTCTTGACGGCCTTCTTGGCGGAGTTGTTCGGCGAGTGAGCGTACCTCTTGGCGACCTTCTTCACGGAGTTGTTCGGCGAGTGA
>RFZT01000208.1 GCA_009920585.1 bacterium | reverse complement strand
TGAAACCACCCATTCGCGTTGCTGTCACCGGTGCTGCCGGCCAAATTTCCTACTCCCTTCTTCCTCGCATTGCTTCTGGCGCGATGTTTGGACCCGATCAACAGGTCATCCTTCAACTCATTGAAGTTCCTTTCGAAAAAGCCATGAAGGCGCTAGAGGGTGTGGCGATGGAACTCGATGACTGTGCCTTTCCTTTGCTGCACAGCATGGTTCTCACCGACGATGCTCGGGTCGGATTTAAGGATGCAAATTGGTGTCTCCTTGTTGGCGCGAAGCCACGTGGTCCAGGAATGGAGCGCGCTGATCTGCTGAAGGATAACGGAAAAATCTTTACGTCGCAGGGAACAATTATCGACGAGGTTTCAGCCGAGAACGCCCGTGTGGCCGTGGTGGGTAATCCCGCGAATACGAATTGCATGATTGCCGCCAGCAAGGCTCGCCGCCTCACTCCCGACCGATTCACCGCCATGGTCCGCTTGGATCAGAACCGCGCTCAAACGATGCTGGCCAAAAAAGCCGGAGTTGCGACTACGGATGTGAGCGACATTTTTATCTTCGGCAATCACAGTCCGACGATGTTCCCCGCATTTGGTCATGCCAAAATCAATGGCAACGCCGCGACCGGAGTGATCAATGATCTGGCTTGGCTCGAGGGGGCCTTCTGCGAATACGTTGGCAAGCGCGGTGCCGCTATCATTGCGGCTCGGGGAGCTTCCTCCGCCGCTTCCGCTGCGAATGCCTTGGTCGACCATGTGCGCGATCTCAGCACGCCTGGGGCCATTCATTCCATCGCCGTGAAATCCGAGGGACGCTACGGATTTGATCCCGAGGTGTGGGCAGGCATGCCGGTCAAAACCCTGGCTCCTGGCGAATACGAAGTGATCAGCGGAGTTCCTCTCGATGACTTTGCAAAATCGAAAATTGCAGCGACCAACAAAGAACTCGCGGACGAACGCGCGATGGTCGCCGAAATGCTCGGCTAGGCCTCTGGGCTGGTTTTTTTACGGAATTAAGGATTAATCTTCCGCGGTCGCCGTGGGGGATTCTCCTTCCGCATCAGGAAGTGCTGGCACAGCGTTGTCAGGAAGGCATTCCACATTGCGAAGTTTTTTCTCGAGCACACGGCTTCGTGTACCGACTTGCTCGATCTCGGTTGAAGCGGTGTGCAGCTTTTTCTTCACGCTCTCGAGCGCCGCGCCAAATTTTGAGAACTCTGTCTTAACGGCCGCCAGAGTTTGCCAGACTTCGCTGGAGCGTTGCTCGATCGCCACGGTGCGGAATCCCATTTGGAGACTATTGAGGATCGCGACCAGCGTGGTCGGTCCGGCAATGACCACGCGATAATCCCGCTGAATGCATTCCGCTAACTCGCGTCGGCGAAGGACTTCGGCGTAAAGTCCCTCAGTGGGGAGGAACATGATAGCAAAATCCGTTGTCTTCGGCGGGTTCAGGTATTTGTCGCAAATGGTTCGCGCGTTCGTCTTGATGGCCGTTTCGAGTTGGCGTGCGGCCGCCTCTGCCTCGATTGTGGCACCAGCATTGAGCGCATCGACCAGACGCTCGTAGTCTTCTTTGGGAAATTTGGCATCAATGGGTAGCCAGACACTGGTTCCATCGCCATTGCGGCCGGGAAGTTTCACGGCAAATTCAACTCTTTCGCGCTCTCCCTTGGTCGCCACGTTTTTGTCGTATTGTTGAGGACTGAGGAACTGCTCGAGGATCGCAGCGAGTTGCACCTCGCCCCAAGCTCCGCGCGTGGTGACATTGGACATCACCTTCTTCAAATCTCCCACGCCTTGCGCTAGAGTTTGCATGTTCAGCATGGCAGATTGGACTTTGTCCAAGTTGTCGCTCACGATTTTGAAGGATTCGCCAAGGCGGCGTTCGAGGGTCGTCTGGAGCTTCTCCTCCACCGTCGCACGCATGGCTTCCAATTTGGCATTATTATCCTGCTGAAGTCCGGTCAGCTTGTTTTCCACCGTACTGCGTAGGCCTTCGAGCTTCTCTTCGTTGCTGCGAGTGAGCGCCCCAAGTTGCGTGCGGAAGCCCTCGAGTTGCTGGTTTTGAAGTTCAAACGCATTTTTGACCGAGGCCGACAGCGTTTGCGTTTCCTGTCGCGTGGAATCCGTGAGAGAATGGCGAAATTCTGTGATCTGGCGGTCCAGCGACTCTCTGAGCGCATTGATCACGGCCGTTTGCGCTAGCAGTGTTTCGCGTGTGGTTTCGCCGCTCTGCTGGATGCCGGCTTGAATGTATTGAAAGAGTTCCTGTCGCGAGCTTGTGTTTTCCTGTCGCAAAACGGCTTCAAACTCAGTTCGCATATCCTTCGCCGCTTGCGTGATGATCCGCTTGCGTGTCACCGCCGTCCAGACCACAGCGAGCAAAGTCAGGACTGAGAGAGAGGAGAGGGTGATAAGGAGGAGCTGCATAGAAAAGAATTCTAATGCTACATGACATCGGGCAATTTTGCTCTCTCAAAAAGAGTGATGCGATGTTGGAGTGATGCAAAGGCGCCTGCGGCGCGGGAGTCGGACGGCGGCGGCGCGCCATCCCTACCATCGGTAACGATAGGCGGTTGGTGATGCGGTCGATAGAGAGCTTGCGATGCGAATGGCGTTAATCTTGTCGATCGCTTCGCTGGATCACTTTCTTTTCGTCAATCTAGGGTAGCGCGAGTTCAGTGTCGTCCACCGGAGAAACGGATCCATTGAAAAACCAAGCCAACCGCTTGGGCGTGTGGATCGGTTTTGGTGGAGTGTTCGCGGCCCATGAGGTGCCTGTGACGCGGGGGTGGAGTCGATCGGCATCGGAAAATCCCCAGACCTGTGGGGGAATAGCGGCCAGTTTGAGGGGTTGCGTAGGAGGGGGTGATGCCAGATTCCCCCATGGAATGACAGTCCCGTTCCCATCGCGCACACTCATATTGACCACATAGGTTCTGGCGGAATCCAGAAAGGAGGAGCTCACGGCTTTGCGGTAGGCAGGAGGCACGAAGAGGGGCTCGACTTTGGGAGCGGTGGGAGTGGGGATGCCAAGATAGGGCGCGAGTTCGCGCACAAGTCGTCCGCTTCGAGCGGGGTCGAATTGCGCCAACTGGCCAGGCCAGAGTGGTCCGGGAAGTCGTCCGTCGTTGTCGGCGGCGAAGAGGTTGATGCCTGCTCCGATCTGTCTCATGTTGGATATGGCTTTCGAGCGGTCGGAGGCAGCGCCGACTTGGGAGAGGGCAGCGAGCGAGAGGGATGCCAGAACCGCAATCACACCGATTACAACCAGCAGTTCCACGAGCGTGAATCCGCCACGCGATTTGTCCCGGATCATCGATTGGCCTTCACTCTGCCGGCACGAGACGCACGATGCGGTCGGGTTGGTTGAGGATGATGTAGAGGAATCCATCAGGACCGCTTCGCACATCACGAACCCGGCCAAGACCTGAAAGGAGAATCTCATCGGCAATGGCTTTTCCATTTTCGATTCGGATGCGGTGAAGTTCGCCGCGCAGACCGCCAGCGAAGAAGTCGTATTTCCAGTTGGGAAATTTGTCTCCCGTGTAGCAGGCAAGCCCGCAGGCGGCGATCGAGGGCGTCCATTGCACCAGGGGTTGCTCCATGCCGTCCTTTTGGGTGATCCCAGTCAGCGGGGTGCCGTTGTAATTCATACCGTAGGAAATGACGGGCCAGCCGTAGTTCGCTCCTTTGCGGATGATGTTGAATTCATCGCCTCCTCGGGGGCCGTGTTCGGTGGCGTAAAGGGAGTGATCCCGTGGATCGATAGCCAAGCCTTGAGGGTTGCGGTGTCCATAGCTCCAGATGCCGGGAATGGCATTTTTGTTAGCAACGAAGGGATTGTCCTCCGGAATGCGGCCATCGGGATACACGCGATATATTTTTCCATTCGGGCGAGTGATGTCCTGGGCTTCCATCATGCCGCCGCGTTCGCCGACGATGAAATAAAGAAACCCAGAGTCGAAAACCATTCGCGACCCGAAATGAATGCCAGCAGGGGAATAAAATTCCGGCGTGGCTTGGAAAATCACTTCCTCGTCGGTCCATGCGTGATCACGGATTCGGCCGCGGACGATTTTGAGCATGGCGCTCTTTTTCTCTGCATTGAGCGGGTCCGCAAATGCCAAGTAAATCCAGCCATCCTTCGCGAAGTCGGGGGAGGGGGCGACATCCAGCATTCCACCTTGTCCCAACTCAATGACTGTGGGCGTACCGGAAATCGGCTCGGGGAGCAGGTTGGTATCCACCATTCTCAGCGAGCCCGGGCGTTCGGTCACGAGTTGGCGTCCGTCAGGAAGAAAGGCGAGACTCCAGGGAGTTTTGAGCCCTTCCTCAATCACGGTTTCGACTTTGTAGTCGTGCAAGAGGGATTTGACGGCGGCACCCTCTTTTGGCTGAG
>RFZT01000207.1 GCA_009920585.1 bacterium | reverse complement strand
GGCTTCTCAATGAGGGCGAGTTCGGGATCTGCGCGTGGAGTTGGTGCGGGCTCGGCTGCCGCTGTCTCCTCACGCTTCTCTGCTTGCTTCTCCGCTTGCTGTTGAGGAGGCGCAGATCGCTCCTCTTTTTTCCCTTCCGTGTATTGCTGGTTTTGCAGCTCGATGTTTTTGTCCTCTTTCCCATCCAACGAAGGTGCGGCTTCGCGACCGGAGGGCGCCGCTTCACTTGCTGCGACGGAATCCTTGTCCGACTCAAATGCGGCATCGGTCTTCGGCTTTGGCGGGGTGGGAGCCTGAGGAACTGCGGAAATATATTTCGGCGTCACTTTCACCGGCACCGGCACGGATGGCTGAATAATTGTGATCTGCAGAGGCTCATCCTCCATCGGCTTGGGCGGCGGCTCGACTCGCGAACTCAAAAGAAAATACGCCACAGCGAGAACGAGAAAAAGATGGATAGCCAAGGAGGCGATGAACGCCGCGAGCGTTTCGGCTCGTGATTCCCCCTTATTGATGGCTACCCGATTCATTCCTGCAACATAGACAAAGGATCCCGACCCGCGCAAACGCATCCCGCCATCTCAAACGAAAACATTTTTCCGACTGTCCTCGGTCGGCCCACGGATTTGGGTTCAGAAAAGCTCACCCTGACTCGTCGGTGCGGGGGAATTTTCCAACGCTGGGATTTTGAACTCCGCTTCGATTTCCTTGATGAGCGTTCGGAATTCACAGTCACGCAAGAGCGTCAGCAACTCCTCGGGCTTGGGGGTGATCTCGAAAGATTGCCATGGTACAGGCATTGCAAGGTCTTCATCGAGACGCACCATTTCCCGATTGGCGATGATGAGGTCGCGGTGGGCGAGGAGTTTTTCCCGCTGACGGATATTTTCGACAATGGTGGGATTTTCTAAAACCCCCTCGATGGCACCGTAAGTATTGATGAGGCTGACAGCGGTTTTATCGCCAATGCCGGGAACGCCGGGGATATTATCCGAGGCATCGCCAGTGAGCGTAAGGACATCAGCGATATGTTGCGCATCGACACCCCATTTGCCACGAACTTCCTCCGGGCCAAGCAATGCGAATCCGCCTTCTTTGATATCCGTCTTAAGAGTCGAGTAGATATGGAGCTGGGGACCGACAATTTGCAAAATGTCCTTATCGTTTGTGGCAATCACCACATCGGCACCATCACGGCGCGCGGCGGCAGCGTAGGTCGCGATAAGATCGTCAGCTTCGGTATCCTGGAGTTCCACACTGCCTATCCCAAGAAGCGGGATGTTTTTTTGCAGCCATTCTTCCTGCGGACGCAAATCGTCAGGCATTGCGGTGCGATTTTGCTTATAGGCAGGCTGCAACTCCACGCGGCGGGCAGGCAGTCCGCAATCCCAGATCACGGCGGCACGGTCGGGCTTCAGATCTGCGAGCATCTTACGGATGGCCTTGATGAACCCATAGATCGCATTCGTCGGCTCGCCACGGGAATTTCTTAGCCCCCGAATGGCATAAAATGACCGATAGAGGTAGTAATGACCATCAACGAGGAGCAGGCGCATGCGGCTTAGCTCGCGATGGTGCCTATCTCGACGGGTTCGACCTTGATTCCCATTTCCTCAAGCCACGCGATGGCTTTTTTGATTTCCTCCCGGTCGCCATCGATTTCGAGGGACACCAGACCGATCTCATCCGTCACGCTGGCTTGCCGCACATTGGTGACGACTTCAAAGTTTTGAGCCAACTCCCAGAGAATAGGGCGTGTGATGAGACGGGCGGGAAACATGAGCCAGAGTCGAGTCTTTTGCATACAGCTACCCTACCCCTTTCAGCGCCGAAGGCCAAGCCGATTCAACTTTAGAGCAGTTTAATGACGCGAACGGATGGTCGCCGGGTTACCCGAAACGATCACATCCGGGCCGGCATCGCGCACCACTACGGCGCCCGCAGCGCAAACGGTATTCGCCCGCAGCGTCACTCCGGGGCCGATAAAGACGCCTGCGGCAACCCAACAACCCTCCTCAATCACAATCGGTTTCGTAATGAGGTCGAAGGTGGGTTTTTTAAAATCGTGCGAACCGGTGCAAAGAAACGCCCTTTGGGACAGGCACACATTGGAGGCGATAGAGACGCGGTCGAGAGTCAGTATCAGAACCTCCTCGCCGATCCAGACATGGTTCCCGACCTCCAAGCGCCACGGGAAGGTGATATTCACGCGGGAGCGGATCACGACGCCCTTTCCGATTTTTGCACCGAAGGCCCGCAGCACCGCGACTCGAAGGGAAGACGGCAATGGAAACCAACTCTCAAAAAACAACGAGCGGGCTAACCACCAAAGCGCCTCCACCCAAGCTGGCGCGCCTCGGGAAAATTCGGGATTTTTAAAAAGGGAGAGGTCCACAGGATCAGTTGGATTTGTTACCAAGCCAATCAACACGCTTACGACTTTCGGGGCGACGACAAAATGCCAGACACTGGATTTTTCTCCTTGACGGATCGAGTCCCTGCGACGTATCACTCACCATATCTTATCAAGAGTGGCAGAGGGACTGGCCCTGTGAAGCCACGGCAACCGCTGAAGTGCAGGTTATGAATTTCATCACCCCGCATCCAGGCCCAGGTGCCAAATCCAGCTCGGACGTGTGTGAATAACGCAAGTCTGGGAAAAGATGAGATGGGCTTCGCCTTACTGCCGATGTCCTGTCCCTCGTCCGCTCTCGATAAGCAAACTAAAATCCATGAGCGAACATCAGACATTTTTTTCGAACTTGAAGTGCCGTGAATGCGGGAGCCTTTACCCAAAGGAAGCGATCCACATTTGCGAGTTTGACTTTGGCCCACTCGAAGCGGCCTACGATTACGATCTCATTGCCAAGCACATCAACCGCAAGGTCATCGAGTCACGCCCTCAGACGATGTGGCGCTATCGCGAGCTTCTGCCCATCGATGGAAATCCCACAGTCGGTGAGCAGGTGGGCTACACTCCGCTCGTGCGTGCCGACAGGCTCGCCAAGCATCTCGGGGTTGATGAGCTTTATATCAAAAACGACACGGTCAACTACCCCACCCTCTCCTTTAAGGATCGCGTGGTTTCCGTGGCGCTGAGTCGGGCCAAGGAACTCGGTTTCAAAATTGTCGCCTGCGCCTCGACGGGCAATCTAGCGAACTCCGTCGCTGCCAATGCCGCCGCAGCGGGTCTCACTAGCTACGTCCTCATTCCGGCGAACCTCGAAAAAAGCAAGATCGTCGGATCTCTCGTTTACGGCACTCAGGTGATCGGCATCGAAGGAGCCTACGACCAAGTCAACCGCCTTTGCTCCGAAATCGCGGGTAAATACGGCTGGGGCTTTGTGAACGTGAACCTCCGTCCCTACTACGCGGAAGGTTCAAAAAGCATGGGCTTCGAAATCGCCGAGCAACTCGGCTGGAAGCTGCCCAAGCACACCGTCATCCCGATGGCCAGCGGATCGCTCCTCACGAAGATCCACAAGGCCTACAAGGAATTCATCCGCGTCGGCATCCTTGATGAGCAATCCTTTTCCGTCCATGGCGCCCAAGCCAGCGGGTGCTCACCGATCTCAGAGGCCCACAAAAAACACTCGGATATCGTCAAGCCCGTACCGAACCCGAATACGATCGTCAAATCCCTCGCCATCGGCACGCCAGCGGACGGCTACTACGCCATCCGCAGCATGACCGAGACCGGCGGCAGCGCTGAAGATTGCTCGGACGAAGAAGTGATTCGCGGCATTCGCGACCTCGCTGAATATGCAGGCATTTTTTCCGAAACGGCCGGTGGCGTCACCGTCGCCTGCGCTCGCAAGCTCATCGACACGGGAAAAATCCCACGCAACGAGAGCATCGTTCTCTGCATCACTGGCCACGGTCTCAAGACGCAAGAGGCCATTCATGGCCATGTCGGCGAACCCCGCATCATCAATCCGAGCCTGCGGGAATTCGAAGCCCTCATCGCCAACGATGCCGCCGTTCTCGAGAGCGGTCACAAGTCTTAGCCCCCCTCCCTAAGTCGAAATAAATTCTCCACAAACACCCCAACTTAAAACTTAATCCTTAAAACTTAAAACTCCTCACCATGCCTGTCCAAGTCCGAATCCCAGCGCCCCTGCGCAAACTCACCAACGATCAAGAAATCGTTGAGACCACCGGAGCCAACATCGGCGACGTTCTGAACGCCCTCAATGCCGCCCACTCGGGCCTCATCGAGCGTATCTGCGACGAGCAGGGCAATGTTCGCCGTTTCGTGAATATCTTCGTGAACGATGAAGACATCCGCTTCCAACAGGAAAAAGCCACTCCCGTGAAAGACGGCGACGAGATCAGCATCGTTCCTGCCATCGCTGGAGGCTAGCATCTCCCTTTTTTCCTATGAGAATCGGCCGCCGAGCGTGGATTGCAGTATCCCTAGCGCTTACGGC
>RFZT01000206.1 GCA_009920585.1 bacterium | reverse complement strand
TTATACCAAAAGCCGCTTGCTTTTGGATTTTAGTAGAGGGGCACAGCGCGTCTCGCCTGTGTGCTGCGGTCTGCTCCTTGGTTCCGCTGGGCAGGGTGTGAGAAAGCAGACCAGTCTCCACACGGCCGAGACGGCCATGCCCCCCCCTTTTACGCTTCAAAGTCTAATTTCAAAGGGACAATGGTATTAGCCCGAATTCAGCAGAATTGACCGCAATCGAAAAGGCGGGACCTTTGAGATAGAGCAACCGAAGGTTGGCCCGAAGGGCGAGCCGAGCGAGTCAAAGGACACAGAGAATCAGTTGTTTGCACTTCCATAAGGATCCAATGCTTTGTGCGACATCCAACACCCTTAAGGAATTCCTGTGAATCCTTTCCATCCTGTCATCCTGTATAAAAAACCATTTTAAGGTTTAGTCGTCCGCCCTCACTTGAAATTGCGGGCGGCTGCGGATCGTTTGCTCAAAGGCCTCGCGCTCGTAGGAATTGAGATCACTCGGAAATTTTGCAGACGAACGCTCCCATTTTTTCAGCCACTCAGCGCCGAGTATTTCACGCTGCCTCTCACGTCCTTTTTCTAAGCAAGTAAAGGCAATTGTCGTTTCTTCCTTGTCTCCGGCATTACGACCGCGGGAAACGTGAAATCCCGCTGCAAGCATGGCTACACGTGACGCCGTCGAGCACGTGTAGGTGAAAAGCTCAACATCGCGACCAGCACAGGCCGCCGTCACCGCTCGGAAGGCATCCGTCGTCCACGCTGGCGCACAGGTTTTTCCCGAGAACATATCGTAAAAAATGAGATCCGGCGGCTCAGCTTGATTCATCGTCGAAAGGAAGTCGCCTTCAATAAGACTCCACTCGAGACCCTCGTGTTGCTTGGACTGCCAAGTCGCATGCTTGAGGATCGCCGGCGGACCGGCATGGCGAAGGTAGGGAAACCGATCGTGGTGCTTGAAAGCGAGTCGGAGGGAATCGAGATCGTTCTCGAAGCTCACGATGTGAAGCGGTCGAGCGATCCCCTTCGCAGCAATCGATTTGTGCGTGAGAATCGCCGCCATCGCATTCGCTGCAGCCCCCAGCCCCACATCCCAGATAACAAGGGGCTCTGCGGTCGTCTCAGTGAGTCGATCGACAAGACGTGATTGCTCAATATAAAGCCCCCTCGCCTCGTCCATCGGTGGCGTGCGGGAATGCATGATCTCGCCTGAGGAGACATGAAGAATGCTAGAAAATCCCTCCATGGCCGTGTGAATTTTATAATCACCCAGCGTGAGTTTTTTGAGCGGACGCCGCCGCATGGGCGTTACGGGATTGTCGATGTCGTCGATTTGGAGGACCTCCCTCTTCTCATTGTAGAACGAGAGAAAGCGATCCTCGAGGATGCTTTGCCGCATCTCACGCATGAGTCGATGATAGAAGAAAATGTTATGCTGACCGAGGAGTTGCCATCCCAGCGTCTCCTTGCATTTCGTGAGGTGGTGCAGGTAGGCGCGATTGTACCGCACGCAAGTCGGGCAGGCGCAGTCGGGGTCCAAGGGTTTTTGGGAGCTCTTATAAATCCCTCGCCGCATTTGAAGGAGTCCGCGCGAGGTGAAGCATCCACCGCGCTGCGCCATTTGTGTGGGGATGATGCAATCAAACATATCCACCCCGCGATGAACGGCCTCAAGGATATCAAGCGGCGTGCCAACGCCCATCAGATAGCGCGGCCGATCCTGCGGCAGCAATTGGGTTGTGAACTCACACGTATCCTCGCGCTCACTTTTCCCCTCACCCACAGCCAATCCACCGATAGCAAAGCCGTCGAAGGGCATTTCGCAAAGCGCCCGCGCGCTCTCGCGGCGCAGCTCCGTAAATAGAGCGCCCTGCACAATCGCGAAGAGGGACTGAGGCGAATCACCGCGCGCTGCGAGACTGCGCGCGGCCCAGCGATGAGTCAACTCCATCGCCGTCCGTGCCGTGCTTTCATCCACGGTGGATGGCACGCATTGATCTAGAACCATCATGATATCGCTGCCAATGGCCTTTTGCGTTTCGATACTGCATTCGGGGCTCAACAAAATCGTGCGTCCATCCAGATAGCTTTGAAATACGGCGCCCTCCTCGCTCATGGAACGCGAATGGGGCAGCGAGAAAATCTGGAACCCACCGGAATCTGTGAGCACGGATTTTTTCCAACTCATGAAACGATGAATACCACCGACATTACGAAAAACCTCCGGACCTGGCCTCAGGAGGAGATGGTAGGTATTCGCGAGAAGAATCTGCGACCCTGACTCCTCCAGAAATCCCGTTGCCTGAGCCTTCACGACCTCATTGTGTAGCGTGCGAAACGTCGCCGCGCGAGCATTCGAGCCCGTGGCGCGGGCCTCCACACGAAAATCAAGGCGTTGATCTGACGTCCCCTCAGCGTTGGCGGTATGTAAACTCAAGACGCGGCATTGAATCCGAAATCCCCTCCCGCCACAAGACCACTGCCAGATTTTAAAAAATCCGCCGCCGCAGTCATTGATCTCCTCCTTATTCGGCACAGGGCCGTTCCCGCTATAGTCCCTATTTTCGTTCTTGAAAATCCCCGCCGTCGGAATCACATTGTATTCGATGTCGGGCCGTGGCTCAGCTTGGTAGAGCGCTTGAATGGGGTTCAAGAGGTCGAGAGTTCAAATCTCTCCGGCCCGATTTCTTTCTTTCCGAATATCTCTTTTCTTAGAGACATCAAGCGCCCTTCATTTTGTTTCTTTGCTAGAGTTATGGTCTTGATGCTTTGTTTCACCGCCTATCCCTCGAAAAGAATTTTAAGTGCCCGCTTTATCAGGCGTCTTCACACCGTTGTGCTTTTTAGCAATTTTCCAAAACCCACCAAAATCCATCAGCAAAAATTGCTCACCCTCCTAAAGCCCCTCACCCACCTAGCGTGATACCACGCCGCCATCAACCTTTTTTTTACTCTTCGCCACATCCCTTAACTTGAGCCAAATAATGCGCTAAACACACAACATAAACGCTTTGCAGTTTCACTGGGGTTTTTATGCTCTCTCTTGCACGAGATGAGTTAGAGCTCAAATCGGATTAATTAGACAGGATGACATGATTAAAAGGGTTCCCAGGAATTCATTAGATTTATGTACCACAAAATATTGGATCCTTATAGACGTGAAAACCTTTTTATCTTTGCTCTTTGGCTCGATCTCTCCTAGTTGATTCAGCTTCACTTCACCCTGCGGACCGCTTCGGGCAGTCTATCTCACCGTGGTTTATTGCAGTCAATTCTTGCTGATTTTGGTTTAAAAATTCATCCCTTGTCTTTCGTTTTATCTACCATTTTTAAAGCCTCGTGTTCCACGTGGAACACTCTGATCCCCTCCCCTGACAAGATTGCACATTCTGCATTGCAACAAATGAGCTCGTTTGCGATTTTTAAATCATGTTGCACATCGTGCTAATTGAACCCGAAATCCCTCCAAACACAGGAAACATCGCTCGACTTTGTTTGGCTGCTGGGGCTCGATTGCATTTAGTCGGCGAACTAGGCTTTTCTCTTGATGAAAAATCACTCAAGCGCGCAGGTATGGACTACTGGCACCTTTGCGACATTCACCGTTGGGAAAGCTTGCTGGACCTTCAATCAAAGAACCCGAGTGGACGCTTTTTCTATTTTTCGACGAAAGCTAGAAAAACATTCTGGGAAGAGGTATTTACTGATGGGGATTTTTTTGTTTTCGGCAGAGAGTCCCGAGGCTTACCGGAATCCCTCCTCCACGCAAACCCGGATCAGGTTTTGAGAATACCCATGACCCCTGAAGCTAGAAGCCTCAATTTGGCGACCTCCGTTGGGATTGCTTTGTACGAAGGGGTCCGACAAGTCAAATTGTCCGCTTGATTCACGCGTCAAAATGTCGATCTGGAAATCCTAAAAAAAAGGATGAGGATCACGGTTGGTCGTTTTTTGAGGCAAAATGGCAAAAAATCATGTCGCCAGGATTCCGCTTAAAGGGCTTTTATTTGAAAAGAGGGGCGTTGTAGCGCGCGGACCGCTCAAGGCCTAGAACGCCCCTTTCTGCTAATTTATAACGGCGGCGAGATTTCGAGATTTATAGGGTCACCTCAATGGCCTTTTGGAATTTATGCGCCACAAAAACCCTTGGCTATTTCTAAGAAAGGGCCCGTCTCCCGAAAATCAATTTTCCGAATAACAAATTCCATGATTCAACAAGCCGATCAGCCCCGATCCACTTATCCGCCACTCACTCGGGACATCAAAATCGAAGTGGCGATCCCGAAACTTCGGACACCTTAAACCAAAAGCCGCTTGCTTTTGGATTTTTGAAAAGAGGCGTAGGCGTTTCGCCTGTGTGCGTTGGCATGCTTCTTGGCTCCAATGGGCAGGGTGCGAGCAAGTAGACCAGTGTCCACACGGCCGAGACGGCCATGCCCCC
>RFZT01000205.1 GCA_009920585.1 bacterium | reverse complement strand
CCAAACTGGGCGAGCGGCAGCAAGGGCTTCGTTGTTCGTTCCTATCGCGCAAACTTCGGTGGAAAGACCTACGACTCCCCGACACTTTCACTACCGGTGGGCGAAGTCGGCGCCGAGGCACGATGCCATGTCGATGCCGTCCTCGTTCCCCCTGCCGGAATCGAAAAATACCAAGCCGGTGACTCGGTGGAGATGGATATCGAAATCGATGTCATACCTGCCGAAGTGGATGACTACTACGGCCCGAACGAGGCCTTCCGAAAGCACATCGCCGAAAACCCCGGCTCCTGGAAATCCTTCCACCGGCTGGCCATCGCCAACGACCTTCAAGTCGAAGCGCAAGGCGGCACAGTCCTGCGCAACTTACCAATCGTCGTTAAGGCCGACCCTGGAGCCACCATGATTCGTATTAAAATCCAAGGCGGCGCTGGAGCAGTCCCCGTGCGCTTCGAAGGCCTTGACGCCGCCAAGGGCTGGCAACTCGGCAGGGTCGTTTCTGGCGACGGAATGCTGGACGAATACCTCCCCAAGCTCACCCAATTCGCCCCATCCCTCGCTACTCGCCTCGAGCCAAAAACCGAACGCCTCGACCAAGCCGACTACGGAAATGATTTCTGGGAAACATCCTTCGACGCGGATTCAAAGACCTACGCCATCACCTACAATCTCCCGCTCGATGACAAACCCCAAACAACCTGGTTCCTGAAAAAAACACCCTCAAAACCAGTTCCTTAAGCAACGGAAAAACCACTCAGTGAACCCATGAAGCAAGACACCACTAGCATCGCATTTGTTATCATCATAAGCCTCGTAGCCACCATCGGTGGCTTTCTGTTTGGCTTCGACAGCGGAGTCATTAATGGCAGCGTCGAGGGCTTAAAAAAAGCTTTCGACTCGCATAGCATTGCCACAGGCTTCTATGTCGCCTCGATGCTCCTCGGTTGCGTCGTGGGTGCGTTCTTCACTGGCATGCTGGTCCACAAGCTCCAGCGCCTCTCCAGCATGTCATCGATGATCACCCGCACATTGACCCCTCTTGGCAAGCCGCTCCTTTGTTCGCTCCTGCTACTCCAACTTTCTGCCTTTCTTTCCCAAGGTTCTCCGCTCGACAAGCTCGATGGGGTGGGGGATGCCGATGTTTCGCTCGATGGCACATGGCATTTCCAGATTCCCGCGCCGGAGGGCTTTTGGAGGGAACTGGCGGAGCCAACGGGCTGGAAAACCATGCCGGTGCCGGGGGATGTCTTCCGGGAAGGCCACCCGATCAAGGAGGACGAGCCGTTCGCCTATAAGCGTCAGGTCGCCATCCCCGCCGACTTCGAGGGACAAAAAATCCGCCTCCGCTTTGAGGGCGCCCACGAGTTCACTCGCGTTTGGGTGAACGGAAAATTCATCACCGAGCACCAAGGGGGGTGGACGCCATGGGAATGCGACATCAGCTCGGTGGTGACTCCCGGGCAGGAGGCTTGGATCGCGTTGGAAATCACCGACCTCAAAAAAGACATCGCCTTCAATGGAAAACGCCTCCGCGCCATCGGCGGCCTCGTGCGAAGTGTTTCCCTGCAAGCACGGCCGAAGTCTTTTTTTGAATTCCCCATCGTCTCGTCACCGTTTTCGGAGGACCGCAAGACCGCAACCCTGACCGTCACCGGCCAAGTGGAAACGCCCGATCCGAGAGCGACCGCCTCGTTCCGGTTGTTCGATCCCGAAGGCAAGGAAGTCCCGCTCGCCACGCCCGATTGCCAACTCGGCAAGCCAGAGATCACTTGGAAGGCGGAGGTCGCCTCGCCTCAAACTTGGGATGCCGAGCATCCGCGCTTGTATCGCCTCGAGATCACGAGCAAGGCACCAGGGCAACCCACTGCGGTTTACTCGAAGCGGATCGGTTTTCGTGACATCCGTTTCGATGAAAAACACAACCTGCTCATCAACGGCAAGAGCGTGAAACTCCGAGGCGCTAACCGCCACCTCGTGAACCCGCTCAAGGGCTTCGTTCCTGAGCCTGCGGTCGACAACATTGATGTGGATCTTTTCAAGGAGGCGAACATGAACTTCGTGCGCACCTCGCACTACCCGCCGGGCATCGGCTTCGTCGAGCAGTGCGACGAGAAGGGGCTTTATGTGAACCTCGAATCGGCCGTGCTCGATTGCGGCAAGGCCAACAGGGAGTCGCGCGACATGCACGACGACCCGCAATACGAGCACCTCTTCACCAACCAACAGCGCGAGGTGATGCTCAACTACGGCAGCCATCCCTCGATCATCATTTGGTCTTTGTGCAACGAAAGCGTTTTCGGCCGGAACTTCGCAGCCACAGCCGAGTTCGCCCGCAAGCTCGATAAAGCTATGACGTGAAAAGCTGGCACTACCCGAGTTGGAATCAGAGTTATGAGATGAAAGATAGGCCTGTCATTTACGACGAGTGGATGCATGTGCTCGGCCACTCGGCGGAATTGTGGTTTCACGATCCGAACGCGCGCGACTACTGGGGGCGCAGCCTGGACAAGGCGTGGACTGCTCTTTTTTCCTCCAACGGCAGCATCGGTGCCGCGATTTGGAACTATGCTGACGACATGACGATCCAGCCCGATCCCACAGCCCCCTCCTCGCGGGGAGCCGTCCGGCGGTTTGGAAAAGAACAAGCTAAAATGCCGGTTTCGGAGAAGCTCCCCAACATCTACGGCACCGCCCGTTGGGGTATCATCGACGAGTGGCGCCGCCCGAAGCCGGAGTTTTGGAATGTCAAAAAAGCCTACAGCCCGGTGCGCTTGCTCGAAACACAGGTGACGGAATTTGAAGCCGGAAAACCCATTTCCCTGCCCGTCCACAACCGCTTCGATCACACCCCGCTTGATGAAGTCACACTCCGCGTCAGCTACGATGGTGAGACGCGGGAAATGCCGTGCCCACCGATCGAGCCGCACCAGAAGGGAATGATCAATCTCCCCGCCGCCGATTGGAAAGCCGGCACCGAGGTTGCCGTGTCATTCCTCGACCGCTCGAAGAAGCTCATCGACGACTACCGCATCGCCCTCGGCATCCCGGCAAAACCCGAAGCCCCCGCGCTGGAAGGCGCCCCCGAAGTGATCGAGGCCGAGGGCCAGATCACCATTCAAGGCGAGAATTTCGCTGTCGTGATCGACCGCGCCACCGGCCTCATACAAAGCATCAAACACGGCGAGGCCAGCATCCCACTCGTCGGCCCGATACCGCACATTTTCAAACTCGAGGAATTCCACCTCATGGGCATCAATCCCGATATCGGGAAGACCCCTTCTGTGATCACAAAAACCGTCATTTACGAGAGTCCCTTGCTCGACGCGTGGAAATTGAAAGACATCCGCATCGAGAAAAAAGTCTTCGCCGTCGTGGTCCATATCACGGGAAGCCTCGAGGCATTCAATGTCGAATACACCTACTCCATCGCCGCCAATGGGCGCATGGACATCGGCTACCAATTCCAAAACATTACGCCACTCGACACCACGGGTAAACTGCCGCGCACCGGCGAACCAGTGAACCTAGAGGTTGGCATCAAATTCCAGACCAGCGACCAGTTTGACCGGCTCCACTGGGACAAAAAATCTTATTGGTCGTCGTATCCAGAGAGCCACCTCGGGAGTGCCAAGGGAAGCATCGAGCTCTTCAGCGCCGACAAGCCAGCCTGGGCGCAAAAGCCCACACAGCCATGGAACAAGGATGTCTGGGATTTTTATCTCATGGGTTGGCCGGTGCCCGAGGGCAAAATCCTCACCTACGAAGCTAGTGCCGCCAAGCAGGCACTCCGCACCTACACCCTCGACGACCGGAAGGCGAAACTCGCCCTCACTGTCTATGGTGACGGAGAAACAACCACCGCCCGCTACGGCCAATTCAAGGACAATCAATATTACCTCTACCTGCTCGACACGCTCGACTACCACCTCCGCTGGGGCAATTACTCCGCCAACAACCGCTCCAGCCCAGATCACCAAGGCGTCGCGAGGTTGTCGCTTGGGGAGTTGCCCCTTCGGTAAGCGCGAGGCCAGTCTGCGGATCGGAAAGACGACCTCGCCGCCATTCTTCGTGCTCCCGCGCGGCAGCGCGCTTGTTCTCAATGGTAGGGATGGCGCGCCGCCGCCGTCCGAATTGCGCGGCAATGCCGCCTTTGTATCAAGAAACGGCGCATACGCGCCTGAAACTTGGGACCCCAGCGGCGCGGCGTCCCTTGGCTCTAGCTGGCCTCCGGCTTCAAACCCTGATCGCCAAGATTACATCTCTTCCACAAACAGGACGCCGTCTTTGTTTTTGTCTTCAACCTATTCCCCCATCGTTCAAACTATTTTTAAAGTCTAGAGCAAACTAACTTTGGTATTATACCATTGTCCCTTTGAAATTGGACTTTGCAGCGGAAAAGGGGGGCATGGCCGTCTCGGCCGTGTGGAGACTGGTCTGCTTTCTC
>RFZT01000204.1 GCA_009920585.1 bacterium | reverse complement strand
GTTGTCCTTTTACTAATGCAGATTCCGTTCTGCCGTCGGGCCACTTTGGTTCAGTGTTTGACCTCACTGTTGAGCTTATCGCTCTAGGTTCAATTATCGGCACGCTCAGATGCGGCTTTAGAACTTTTTTTAAATCTTTTAGGCATCTTTGATATCAAGCTTGGGCTTTACCTATATCGCATCAAAGATTATTGCGAGAATTGGCGATAATAGTGACAAGGCTCCGCATTGGAGCGCCCCAATCACCTTGGGCGGACTGGCGGATGAGGCGGGATGTGGGATACCAAGGAGAATCACTTCGATCCAGCAACCATCGAAAATCGGGCAGAAAGGGGATGAGAATCCAGACCGGTTTACCCATCGCCCCAGCGAGATGGGCGACGGCGGTATCGACCGTCACAACGCCGTCTAGAGCCTGTGTGAGAGCGGCAGTGTCAGCGAAATCATGAAGTTCCGATGTCCAATCCAAAACAGGAAAAGGCGCTTGAGCGAGTTGTGCGGATGGCGAGCCTTTTTGGAGGCTGATCCAGGAAATGCCGTTAAGTTCAGCCAATGGCGCAAACTGCGAGAGATGCATACTGCGCTTTTCGTTAGAAGGGTGCTTTTTCCCGCCCGCCCATACTAGACCGACGTTCCAGGGCGACCCGAGCTTCTCTAGGCGACTCTTCCAAGCAAGCACCCGAGCGGGATCCGCGTGAAGGTAAGGGATACTCGAGGGAATATTTTCTAGACTGGTCTCAAATGCCATGGGGAGTGACATCATCGGAATCTGAAAATCAAATTCCGGCAATGGTTCACCGGGACGAACTAGTGATGAAATTTGTGAAATGGAACCCAGGAGACCCAAAAGTTCCGGCTGGCACTCGACAATAACGCGCGCCCCGCGATCCGCTGCCAGTGCTGCGTAGCGACAAAACTGAATGGTATCACCCAAGCCCTGCTCTGCATGAATAAAAAGCGTTTTACCAACAAGCGGTTCGCCAATCCACTGCGGTGCTGCAAATATTCTTTTCGAGGAAGAAGCAGCTGTGGCCGTCCACCGAAACTCGTATTCCCTCCAACCTTCAGACAGATTACCGAGCAAGAGGTTCGCAAGACTTCGATTCCAACGGGCGCTTGCGTGCTCGGGATTTAAATCCAGTTGCCGAGTGTAAGCCTCGAGAGCTTCCGCGGGTTTTCGCGAATCAAAATACGTTTTTCCGAGATTATACCAAGCCTGAGGATGATCCGGCGCTAGCGCAATGGCTGAATGGTAGCAGGCGATAGCCTCTTCATATCGATTAAGACTACGGAGCGCTGGCCCACAATTACTGTAGTAGTTTGCGTTATTCGGATTGATTCGGATGGCCCGTTGGATAAGGGCAACAGCTGATTCGTGTTTTCCTGCTTGAAAAGCGATCGTTCCAAGCAAGTGAAGGGCGTCAGCATTTTCTGGGTCTGCTTTGAGCGCTTCTCTATAAGCCGACTCGGCCCCCCGGAGTCGACCCGATCGCTGAAAAATGAGCCCGCGTTCGATTGCAGCAAATGGACTTTCCACTATGAGAGAATACTAACCGTCCATTGATACAAGCGAGGGCTTTTTCGCTTGTTGACGTTTCCAAACAAGCGTAGCAAACCTCCGAACACTATCGCCAATGACACACTTATCAGCATGATGCGCTATTTATTTCTACATCCGAATTTTCCCGGACAGTTTCTCCATGTCGCCCGCCATCTCATCAAGGCAGGGGAGAGCGTCACGGGCGTTGGCGAGCATCACAATCTGCAACGACAGGTAGGAATGGTCCCTGGCGCAAGGTTATTGGGCTATAAAATTGGCCGTCACGCATCCAAGACAACCCATCACTACATCAGAGGCACAGAGGACAATGTGATCCGCGCGCAAGCGACACTGCGACTCTGCTTGGCATTGAAACGCGAAGGCTACCGCCCTGACGTAATTGCCGCGCACACGGGATGGGGCGATACGCTTTTTATCAAAGAGGTTTTCCCCGAAGCCCGAATTGCGGGGTACTTTGAGTTTTACTATCGGGGCCAAGGCGCGGATATCGGCTTCGATCCGGAATTCCCCATGTCCCTCGATAATCGACTCGAGGTGAAGATGAAAAATGCGACCTCCCTGTTGGCTTGGGAAGATTGCGATGCGGTATGGACGCCAACGCGATGGCAGGCCTCGCTTTTTCCAACCGAACTTCGGCATCGATTGCAGATTCAGCACGAAGGCGTCGACACAACTCAAGTGAAGCCCGATTCCTCCGCCAAAGCCATGTTACCTAGAGGAACCGAAGTGCGAGCAGGCGAAGAGATTCTTACCTTTGTGAACCGCAATATGGAACCCTACCGTGGATTTCACATCTTTATGCGTGCCCTACCAGAAATCCTGCGCCGCCGACCTCAAGCACGAGTGCTCATCACCGGGATGGAAAACGACACTTCGTATGGGAACTCCCTGCCCGGTGGTGAAAGTTGGAAATCCCGACTCCTAAGGGAAACTGGCGATGCGATCGACATGTCACGCGTTCACTTCCTCGGAAAGTTACCTCATGAAACCCACATCCGCGTACTTCAACTGTCACGGGCCCACATTTACCTCACCTATCCCTACTTCGTTTCATGGTCGATGCTCGAGGCCATGGCCTGCGGATGCCTTCTCATCGGATCAAACACACCACCTGTGACCGAGTTCATCGAAGATGGAAAAAATGGCCTTCTTGTGGATTTTTTTGATATCAAAGGCCTCGCTGATCGGGCTTGCGAAGCGCTTTCCAAGCCTAAAAAGTTTCTAGATCAGAGAGAAAATGCACGCCGACTCATTGTCGAATCCTACGACCTGCGAACCAAGTGCGTCCCCAACCTTCTACGCCTGATTGCTGGAAAATAGGGATCTACATGTCCCTGATGAACGTAGTTCTTGCATGAGCAAAATTCTAATCACAGGCGCAACCAGCGGCATCGGGCATGAACTAGCAGCGCGCCTCATCGCTCGAGGTGATAGTGTTTTTCTTACTGGCCGCTCTTCAGAAAAACTCCAAAATTCCGGTGCGCCCTACCTCGCTGCCGATCTGACGGCTCCCGGTGCAGCGGAGAAAATCGTAAATGGAGCCGTGGATGCCATGGGCAGTATTGATGCCGTGGTCCACTGCGCTGGCATTGGACTCATCAAGCCTGCCTCGGATACTACGGATACGGAATTCACCCATGTCATGAATGTGAATACCCGTGCGACATTTCTTCTAGCCAGAGAGGCCTGTCGCGTGATGAGCGCCGCAAAGAAAGGCCTTTTCATTACGATTCCCGGCATCCTAGGAAAGGCCCCTATGCGTAATGCTTCGGCCTACGTCGCCAGCAAATACGCGGTTACCGGCATGATCAAATGCTTCGCCCAAGAATACCAGCGCAGCGGAATCCGCTTCTGCCTCTTCCACCTTGGCGGTGTGGATTCCCCTTTCTGGGACAACATCGCAATGGCCGTGCAGCGCGATAAAATGATCCCCGTTTCGACGGCAGCCGACCTCATTCTTCAAGCCATCGACGCGCCGCCTCACCTCGTCTTAAGCGAAGTCGTCATGCAACCGGAGAGCCACCAACTGATCTAGTTCGCAGCCCAAGGGAATGGCATTGCGCAAGCTCCCCGAGACCTGTTAATTGCCCTGACCATGCCTCACGCCGATCCCATCCCAACCCACCTCCTCATCTCGACGCGCAATGCCCACAAGGTCGATGAAATCCGTGAGATTCTTGGCTCCGACTTTATCATCTCCGACCTCTCGGCACTCTCCGGATTTCCCGAGGTGGAAGAAACGGGATCCACATTTCAGGAGAACGCCGCCATCAAGGCCCTTGCTGCTTCGGCGCGTTTTGATGGGTGGGTGATCGCGGATGATTCTGGCCTTGAGGTCGACGCCTTGAACGGAGCCCCCGGTGTACGATCTGCGCGCTTCTCTGGGGATTACGCCACAGACGCCTCGAACCGAGCGCTTCTGCTGGAAAAACTCCTTTCTGTGCGCGGCAAGGCCCGCTCTGCTCGATTTCGTTGCGTGATTGCCTTGGCTCGCCAGGGTGAGATTTTGGCCAATTTCAGCGGCAGCGTGGAAGGGATCATTATTCCACAGGAAAAAGGAACCGGCGGATTCGGTTACGATTCCCTTTTTGTGCCAGAGGGTCACTGCGAAACCTTTGCCCAACTCGGTGCAAATATCAAAAACACACTCAGCCACCGCGCCCGCGCTTTGGCCGAGCTGAAAAATTGGCCGAATTGGGACACCGCCCCAGTATAACCGGGCCAGACTCCACTTTGACTCGTCGTAAAAAAATTTCCACCCCGAAGGCGGTTACTCTTTTTAGGAGTTCCAAAACCTCCTTCTTTTTTGCGAGAAGATATTTTCTACTCATCCTGTTGGCATGCGCCTCGCTCGCTCAGGCTGAATGGAAGGCGGCCTTGCCGGGATGGAAGTACGAATTCCCGAAAGA
>RFZT01000203.1 GCA_009920585.1 bacterium | reverse complement strand
GATATCGACGTTGATTTTTGCATGGAACGCCGAGGCGAGGTGATCGAATACGTTCGTCAAAAATACGGCGAGCGTGCGGTGTCACAGATCGTCACCTTCGGTACGCTCGGGGCGAAGAGCGTGATTCGCGATGTCGGCCGCGTGTTGGGCTGGAGCTATGGTGACGGCGATCGGGTCGCCAAAATGATCCCCAACGAGCTGAATATCGATCTCCAAGGGGCCAAGGAAAAAAACCCCGAACTGGCTGCCGCCATTGAGAATGAGGCGCCCGTGCGGCAACTCTGGGACTATGCCACTGTACTTGAGGGGCTGAGCCGCAACACAGGCATCCATGCGGCAGGCGTTGTCATCGGCGACCGTCCACTGGATGAGTTCATTCCACTCTGCCGAGGCAAGGAAAATGAGGTCGTGACCCAATACGCGATGGGACCGCTCACCGACCTCGGCATGTTGAAGATGGATTTCTTGGGGCTTCGCACGCTCACGATCATGCAGGAAGCCGTGCGACTCATTCACGTTGCGAATCCCGATTTCAACATCGACACGATCCCTACCGACAACAAACCCGCTTTTGATATCTACAATCGGGGTGAAACGCTGGGCGTTTTCCAGATGGAAAGTGGCGGCATCACCAGTTGCTGCAAACGATTCGATGTCGGCTGCATCGAAGACATCATCGCCGTCGGCGCGCTTTATCGTCCGGGTCCGATGCAGTTCATTCCTGAATATATCGAGCGCAAGAAGGGTCTCAAAAAAGTCGAATACCTGCACCCCCTCCTCGAAAAGGTTTGCGCGGAAACCCACGGCATCATCGTTTATCAGGAACAGGTTCAGTTGGCAGCGAGCGTTCTCGCTGGCTACTCGCTCGGTGAGGCCGATCTTCTCCGACGCGCGATGGGCAAGAAGGATGCCGAAAAAATGGAAAAGGAAAGGGCCCGCTTTGTGGCCGGCTGCGAGAAGCACAATAACATCACACCGAAGGTCGCTGATGCCATTTTCGGGTTCATCGCAAAATTCGCCGAGTACGGATTCAATAAATCCCACAGCGCCGCCTACGGCTGGATCTCCTATCAGACGGCCTACTTGAAGGCCCACTATCCGCGCGAGTTCATGTCCGCGATGCTCACCTTTGACGCGAGCACGACCGAACGACTCGCGGAGGTGATCGGCGAATGCCGCCGCATGGAAATTCCCGTTCGTCCACCGGACATCAATTCCAGCGATCTCAAATTTTCTCCGGAAACCTCCGGCGATGGAATTCGCTTCGGCCTGGCCTCGATCAAGAACGTCGGTGCCGGCGCGATGGAATCCGCCATTGCGGAACGCGCTAAGGGCGGAAACTTTGTGTCCCTCGATTCCTTCTGTTCGCGACTCGACTCACGCACCGTGAACCGAAAAATCATGGAAAGCTTGGTGAAGTGCGGAGCATTTGATTGCCTCGGCAAGAGCCGCGCCCAACTCTTTGCGGAGATCGAATCCACCATGGCCTCGGCCGCTTCGCTACAGCGCGATCGCGCGAGCGGACAAGTCTCCCTTTTTGGAGATTTGCCAATGATGCCATCTAAGGCTTCTGTCGTGAATGCCGCCGTCGAACCCTGGCCTCAACTGGAGATGCTCAAATACGAGAAGGAACTCCTTGGCTACTACGTCAGCGGTCATCCGCTCGACAGCTACGCCGGGCACTTTGACTCCGGAAAATACAACACCATTTCCCAAGTCACCCAAGCCACCGAGAACGGAAGCTTCAAGCTCGCCGGACTCATCATGAGCATCGAAAAAAAGTTTTCCAAAAAGGACAGCAAACCCTTTGGCATTTTGGTGCTCGAGGATTTCACCGGCTCACTCGAAATCACCGCTTGGGATGAGACGTTTGCTAAAAACATCGCCCTACTCGTCCCTGGAACGGCTGTTTCCATCAATATCCGAGCCACTCTCCGCGAGGAGGCCGTTCGCGCCACGGCCGGAGCCATGGCTGCGCTCAAACCGAAGGCCTCGGTGAAGGCGGTGCGATTGCGTTTGGCGCGAGAACTTGTTGATGAGGCTGCCTTGCAAACCATTCTTGGGGTGGTGAAAAAAAATCCTGGGATTCGGCCTCTGATACTCGAGTTCGCCCTGCCTGACGGCCGTAGTTTTGAAATCGCCGCTGGCGAGGAATTCAACGTGGGCGATGAGCGTGCGATCCGCTCATCCGTCGCCGCTTTTGCCCCTTCCGCTTAGACACCAAACGCAGTGCGCCTAGTTTTTAGAGGAGTCCGCTGCTTTCCTTCGGCGGCGGAGGGTCCGACGACGATGATTCACCTCTCGCAGTTGAGAAACTTCGACAGGCGATTTCTTGGCAACTGTAAGTTCCGTGGCTTTCGCCTTTGTTGCAGTGACTTTTTTCGCATGGACTTCGGTCGCCTTCGCGCTCACAGCGACACTCCCCTTCGGTTTGCGTCCACGTTTGACAGGCACCTCGGGGGTAATGATTGCTGGGGCTTTTGTTACCTTAGGGGCTTCAGGCTTTACCTCTGCACCAATCGTTGCTTTTGGCTTGCGACCTCGTTTCTTGGGTGGAGCGGGGACAATACTAGCCTCGACTTTGGTTTCTTTGGGCGTGGCCTGAGCGGCCTTTGGCGGTCTGCCTCGCTTTTTCTCGGTTTTGATTTCCGCTGATGGCGGAGTCTTAATTTGGGGCTCAGGTAGAGGTTTGGGCTGACGCGAAGCAACAGGGGACTTTTTGACCCTTTCCGACCTTGGCCTCATAAGGGATCTCGCATTTATCATTGTCGGCAATGGTAAGGCCTCGTCTTCCAATTCTTCAAACTGACGCTGTGGAGTCGGCCTGTTATTAATGAAATCGATGGAAGCTTGGATGAGGCGGGTGACATTGGTCTCCCATGTGGCGTAGATCTCGTAGTCCTCCCAATTCGGTTCAGCTAATTCGGAGTGGAGGAGAGTTGCCATGCCATCAGCGACCGCCTCGCTGGAATCGGGTTCGACAAAAACACCCAACCCGTAATGCTCAATGAGATCCCGCATCGGACTTGTGCCACTGGAAGCAAGAACACGACGGCGGGCATTGACTGCGGTCGTCAGCGAAGACGTTTGAGAGTGGAAGGTTCCCGCGTGGGTGAGCAACAAAAAGTCCGCCGCTTTGAAGTAACTCAGTCGCTTCTCGTCATGAACAAACATGTCCGAAATAAAGACCCTCTTGCTAAGTCCAAGGTCATCCGCAAGCATCTGATAATATTTAATTGGACGATCTTTATGGCTTGGCGCAGTGCCGATCACCACGAGAAAGGCATCGGGATTATCGAGCAAAGCCTTGATGCTCAGATCGAGATTTTTATGGTTCCGGATCGAACCGAACGCCATGAAAACCTTCTTGCCCCGAGGCACATTCCAAGACTTGCGGATTTTTTTTACATTTTCAGGAATAGGTGTGATTTTTTCGGGCCCGATGGGTACCTCCACCATGCGAACAAACTTTGGCACCACGACCGGATGGGAAATACGCTTGTGCGCGACCGCGATGCGGAATGGCTCAAAGGCCAACCCACTGGAAAGCCGCGACCACCATTTTCCTCCTCGATTTTTGTCCTTCGGCGAAAAATGCAGGTTCGTCGCGTAGATGGTCTTAAAGAAAAGCGCGAGCAAGATATGCGGCCAAATCCAAAGCGCGGCATGCATTTCTATATGGCTAGCAGCAAGAACAATGCTCGGGCGGTGCCTGTAGATTTCCCAAGCGAGGCGGAATTGGTTGCGAATGGCTTGAATCGACTTAGCCAGTTTTTTTGCAGCACTACCTTGGTTTTGTGAACTAGCACCCTCCTCCATGCAGATGGAGACTGGGTATTCGGCATTTCGGGTTCTCAAAAATCCAGGACCGCAGAGCAAGAGAACCTTGATCCCCATTCCAAACAAGGCCGAGGCTTGTCTGTGAACTTGATCTGGGATGACTCCATGAGATCCAGGACAGTGAATCATCACATCGACAACGGGGCGATTACGAGAACTGGACATCGATTGGAAAAACTAGACCCCGAGCGGGAAAACAAAGTTGAATGGAGAAATGAAATCCTCCGTATTTGCGAAAAAGGGGCTAATACGATGTTGAGATAGACGGTATTGGCAATTCATTTCAGATGGTAAGCCACTCGGCGGACCTAGGAAGATGAGTCCCATCACCCTCGCCAGCAAGTTTTTTTTACCTCTCGACATGGCAGCAAAATCAATGACTTCCTCTATCCTATAGCGGGCATTGAAAATTCTGAGTTCAATTGCGAGCTTCTATGGGCGACTATCCCAACCACACTGTGGACGACCTTTTTCCTAAAAATCCCATCACCGACCGCGATGCCCCCCTTGCCACGCGAATGCGACCGCTCACCCTCGAAGAATATTGCGGGCAGGATCATATTCTTGGACCCGGCAAGATTCTCCGCCGCGCCATCGAAGCGGATCGGATCTCCTCGCTCCTTCTCTACGGTCCACCCGGCACCGGAAAAACCACGTTG
>RFZT01000202.1 GCA_009920585.1 bacterium | reverse complement strand
CCCAAATACACCGAGGGTTGGTGGTATGATGGTGGTGGAATCTATCGTCACGTCAGGTTGGTGATTACGGCGCCTATCCATGTGGAGCCAGAGGGGATCTTCCTTTTCAGCACCATCCCGGATACCAAGGATGGGATCGCTGCCGCAGCGGAACTCCATATCGACGCCATGTTCCGCAATGAGGGGGCAGGGGCCATTGAAGCCGAGATCGTTCATGAGCTCTTGGATGCCGATCAGAAGTGTGTTCAACGTTTCTCCGAGCGGGTTCGTTTAGGAGCAGGCGAGACGAAACAAAAGGTCTCGATGAAGATCCCATCCGTGAACTTGTGGTCCTGCGAGCATCCGGTTCTCTATTCTGTCCGCACATCCATTTTGGTTAAGGACGAAGTGATCGACCAAGTGACCAACTCCTTCGGTTTCCGAACCGTCGCATTCGATCCCGAGCGGGGCTTTCTTCTCAATGGCGCACCGGTAAAAATCAGGGGCACCTGCAATCATGAAAGCCACTCTGGCGTCGGTGTGGCCATCCCAGACCGCCTTCATGTTTGGCGCTTGGAACAACTCAAGGCTATGGGCGGTAATGCAGTTCGCTGTTCCCACAATGCGATGTCACCTGTGTTCTACGACGCCTGCGATCGGCTCGGCATCCTCGTCATGGATGAGTTTCGCCAATTTAGTGACGGCTATAGCGTGAAAGTGAACCGAAATGCGACCGCCGATCATCTGACCGACCAAATCAATCAAGTGAAGCGCAACCGCAATCATCCCAGCATTGTGATTTGGTCTATCTGCAATGAAGAAGCTCACGTCACAGAAAACGAGGACGGTGCCCGGCTAGCCAAGGCCTTTGTTAAAATGCTCCAGCAATATGATGGCACTCGCCCGACCACAGCTTCAGCGGTCCACGGTTGGGCGAAAGAGGGTCTGTGCGGCGTGGTGGATGTGGTCGGGGTGAATTACACGGCCCCCAGATACGATAAGATTAGGGAAACCTTCCCTACCAAGCCATTTCTGGGAACGGAGTCCTGTAGCGAAACTTCGACCCGTGGATTCTATGACCGCACCCCGTTTAAAAATCCCATGGGTGCAGGTCCGACTTTGTATGGCGACGAAAAGAAAGGCTACTTGAGCAACTATAGCGAAAATGGGCCAGGTTGGTATCAATCCTGCGAGGTTGGCTGGAAGGCCGTTGCCGATCGTCCGTGGATGGCTGGCTACTTCGTATGGACGGGTTTCGACTACAAAGGGGAACCGACCCCATTCGGCCAACCCACGCAGCCCTCGATCAGCTCCTCCTTCGGCATTATGGACGCCTGCGGATTCCCCAAGGATTCGTATTGGTATTACAAATCTTGGTGGGGCAGCGAACCTGTCTTGCATGTCTTTCCGCATTGGAACTGGCCAGGCAAGGAGGGGAAGGAGATTCCCGTGTGGGTTCACAGTAATTGCGATGAGGTGGAATTGTTCCTCAACGGAAAATCCCTCGGGAAAAAAACAATGGAAAGAAACGGCCATCTGGAATGGCAGGTCCCCTATACTCCTGGCAAATTGGAGGCCAAAGGAACGAGCCAAGGTAAGCCACTCAGTGCCGTTCGGGAAACTACGGGCGTTGCTTCCGGGATATCGCTGACACCCGATCGTTCCGCTCTCAAGGCAGACGGCGCCGATCTGGCGTGGGTCGCCGTGAGCATCGTCGATGACATGGGCCGCACCGTTCCGACGGCAGGCAACGTGGTTCGCTTCGGAGTCCAAGGGCCGGGTAAAGTCTTGGGCGTGGGCAATGGCGACTCGTCCTCCCACGAACCAGACAAGGCATCGCAACGTTCCGCCTTCAACGGCTTGTGCATGGTGCTGGTGCAGACCACTGGAACGCCAGGTGAGATCGTTCTCACCGCAGAATCCGATGGACTCAAGCCAACCGCGATCACACTGAAGTCAAACTAGACGAAACTTTTTTGAATAACCCAACAGTGTGATTAATCGCGTCTACTCCTTCGGAGTGTTCCAGCATGACAATTTTAAAAGGTTGATGACAATTCGCCAGCTTGTGGTGGTTTTTTATCTCCACGCGATGTCTTTCCTATTTCACAAGCCTTGCGTAGCGGGTCAGTCGGCGGATGAGACCGATTTCAAGCTCGATGCCGCGCAGCGTTTCACTTTGGAGCCATGTTCCAATTCATACGATTGTCTTTTTGAAATTAGACTTTGAACCGCAAAAAAAGGGGGCATGGCGGTCTTTCCGTGTGGAGACTGGCCAACTCGCTAGAAGGCACACCGCTCTCGACTCTCGATGAATTCCGGAGGTTTCCCTTGGCGATGTGCTTGAGTCAGTATTTTTTAATTGTATGTCGTCTGTGACGCTGGCCGAGTCGCCGCTCTGAGCGACTTGCTCATACACCCTTATAATTTGGCTGGATAATGAGTAGCGAAAAGATTAATAAGACTGCCTCATATGGGATCCGACCACAGCAGTAAACTTTCTGACACGTATCTTAATCTCTCCGATGAAGAAAATGGGGAGCTTGGTGACAAAGTGCAGCAAGTGCGGGCGGAGCTCGAAAGCCTCAAACAGAAACAAGAGGAAATCGAGCGTGAAAAAGCCCGCTTAGAAGAGCTCAAGCGCCGTCAGGATTCTCTCGATCAAGGTCGATCCGACCTGCTTGATAAGTTTACCCGCGCACTTGTGGTCGTTCAGAGGGAGATTGAAGAATCCCAAAAACGAGTGGAGCAGATGCACAACATTCACCAATCATTCACCCAGCATCTAAGCCACTTGGAGGCCATTAATACCCGTTCTTGGAACCCGCAGGATTTGCCGCGTGAGCTAAGCAAGGCGATCAGTGCGGTCGAGGATGCCCGCTCGGAATACATCAAAGCCCAAGCCAAAATCTCAGTGGATACATCTTCGGACGACGCAACTTATTCCACATCCTCCGAAGGTGACTACTCGTTCGAGGAGGAGCGGGGATTCTTTTTTTGGCTCAAGAATGGATTTGCATTTACGTTGCCGCTGCAAGTGATTGCCGTTCTCGCCATCCTCATCTACATCTGGTCCGCTGCCGCTAAATAACACCCATGCGTCTCTCTAAGTTGTCCTCATCGACGAAAGTCACTGACGAACAGAATCGCCTCTCGAAAGAGCAAGCGGGACTCCATCGCCGAAAGCAGGAGTTGGAGAAAGCGCTGCTTCTTGAGGCCAAAAAAGAACAGGAGAGAAAGAAAGAGTTGGAGCGTAAAAAAGTGATGCTTAATGTGTCTGCCGCCGCCGCGCCGGCGCCATTCGGCATACCACGCAGCGGGAAGGCATCCTATCCCCAAAAAGGCAAGCCCCGTTTGGGTCGAGAAGTGCAGAATGATAAGGTTAAATTCCTTTTTCTTTGCCTCGTTTTTGCATTGATCATTGTGATGCTTTGGCGGGCTATCCCGTCCTAGAGGAATCCAGTAGGCCTAAGTTTTACGGGGTTCCGACGTTGATGCACTCCAGTGTTCCGTCCTTACGGAAAATCCAATTTGTTTTCAGATCGATAGCGTCCTTTTTCCAACCGGGGCGGGATTTCAGAATATTTTGTAGCTTCTGCCATTGCTGTTTGTAGTCGAGTCCATGGCTCCAAAGGTGTCCCTCGTACCCGCAGATGACGGGCCAACCGAGCAGCATCACGGGATTGTTATAGTCAGGGTCAATCGCTATCCGAGAACCACGTGGGGCTTTTTGTAATGCGATTTCCGTAGCGGCAAGTTCCGAGCGGTTGATGAGTTTGTATCCGTGCCTGCGCCGCTGAAAAAAAGAGCAGCACACAGGATCGCTCTCAGGGTGAGTGGCAAAGGTGCGATAAGAATTTGCCATAGAAATGGGGCGCACACGAGCCACGCCCAAATCAGCATTTTTGTGTTATCCCACTCCCACGGCGCAAAGGCGAAAAGAAAGCCGATGGCGAAAATCCCTAGTGCAGGAAAACAAAAGCTTCGGGATCGTGCGTCACCGCGAATGGCAACCATCACCAGCAAGATCAACAAAAGTGGCAGGGTGATGCCAAAATTCAGAATCCAGAATTGTAATCCCCCATCCGCTTGCATCCATCCTGGCAACCAACGTAGTCCAGATGTGGCAGAGAAGCCGCCCGTGACCAGATAGATAGCGCCCGAAGCCGGAAGAAGTGAGGCTCCCACAAATATCAAAAGGGATTTGCGAGAGGTGGGTTGAAAAATAAATAAGCCAGCCAGAATGAAGCTCAGAGCTAGGAATGCGTGAGCGCTGAAAAGCGGCAAGGTGACATAGAGAAGAAATTGAATTGTTCGCGGAACGCCTGAGCCGCTTCCACAAAAATCCTCTCGCCAAGCACTCAGCAGGAGGAGTCCGCAAGGGAGTGCGTAGAGCAGTCCTCGCTGGGTTACAAACATGGTTAGAAATAAGTTTTTCCAAGCCAGTTCGGTTTGAAAATCCGAGATCGTCCAAGTGCTAAAAAAGGCGAATCCGGCAAGGCCGCCGTTGAACAAAAGGGCTGCGATGGCAAATGCCCCGCCCCATCTCCAG
>RFZT01000201.1 GCA_009920585.1 bacterium | reverse complement strand
CCCGCCCGTGTAGGCGCTGATATCCTTCAACCCAGCTTTGGCCGGATTTTCACAGATGTATTCAAGCACGCGCGCATAATGACTCTCGCCACGAACAATTCGGTCAAAATATTCCTCCTGCCAAACAGGGCCTTCCTGTTTGAGTGCCTTATTGATTTCATGAGCAGAATAGCTTTTCCAGCTATGAATGACCTTCCCGAGATCCTCGCCTGCAGAAAGTTTGAAAAGAACGTGAACATGATTGGGCATCAGCACAAACGCGCTCAGCGAATATCGGGAACCGTCAAAATGCTTCAAAGTTTGCTCAACGATTTTAGCAATATCGGGATTTCCTAGAATGCAACTTCCGCGTCCTTCATCCAAGAGGGATTCAAGGCGATCCGAGAACAAATAATGGAATTCCTGTTCCTCTTCGGTTGATAGCGGTTGCTTGCGTGCGGCAAGCCAAGCCGCCGCCTCGAGCTTCCAATCGCGCACAAGGTTGGCAGGCAGACTGTCATTCAACCGCCAAGTGACGAAGTAGTATTTTTGATCTTGTTGCCAGTGGGGTAGGTTGCGGTTGCGGATTTTTATTTCCCTTTTTTCTTCAAAAAAGGGCGTCGTCGAACTCACGGGCGGGACGCCCGTGCTCCCCTCTTTTTTTACAACCTCGCGGATGGGCAGTTGGAATTTCGTCGCAAACTCGAAGTCCCGCTCGTCATGAGCGGGGACGGCCATGATCGCTCCGGTGCCGTAGCCCATGAGAACGTAGTCGGCAATCCAAACAGGGATTTTCTCGCCGTTGACGGGATTGATCGCCAGAGCCCCTGTGAAAACGCCGCTTTTGTCTTTCGCGAGATCCGTACGATCGAGGTCGCTTTTGCACGCGACAGCGGTGCGGTATTTTTCTACGGACTCCTTGCACTCCGGTGTTGTGATGCTCGAAACAAGCGGATGCTCGGGAGCGAGGATCATGTAGGTCGCGCCAAAAAGGGTGTCCGGGCGCGTGGTGAAAACGGTGATCGTTTCTTCGCTGCCCTCGATGGAGAACCCGACCTCGGCACCTTCGCTGCGTCCGATCCAATTTTTTTGGAGAAGCTTGATGCCCTCGGGCCAATCGAGACTGTCCAATCCTTCGATCAGGCGGTCGGCAAAGGCCGTGATGCGGAGCATCCACTGGCGGAGTGGCCGCCGCTCGACGGGAAATCCACCAACTTCGCTCTTGCCATCCACGACTTCCTCGTTGGCCAGAACAGTGCCGAGTTCCGAGCACCAGTTGACTGGCATTTCGGCGACATAAGCGAGACGGACGTAATCCTCGTCGTCGCCGGTGTATGTGGAGATCGGTTCCGCGCGGTTCGTGGCTGGGTTGAACCAAGCATTGTAGAGCTGAAGAAAAATCCACTGGGTCCACTGGACATAACCTGGATCGGTCGTGCTGACCTCGCGATCCCAGTCGTAGCTGAAGCCGACGGCTTGGAGTTGCCGACGGAAATTATCGATATTACGGGCCGTGGTGACGCGCGGGTGCTGGCCGGTTTTGATGGCGTATTGCTCTGCTGGCAGACCGAATGCATCCCAACCCATCGGGTGAAGCACGTTGTAGCCCTGCATGCGGTGGAAGCGGGCGAGAATGTCCGTGGCCGTGTAGCCTTCGACATGGCCGACATGAAGTCCGTCTCCACTGGGATATGGGAACATGTCGAGGATGTAGTATTTCGGACGCGCGGCGTCGAAGCCGGGTGAGCCTGGGTTTTCCGCGCGGAAGGCACCGGTGTTTAGCCAATGCTGCTGCCAACGGGGTTCAAACTCAATAAAAGGAAATTGCTTGCGCTGCGTGGACATCGTCATAACGGCAGGGGCCTGGGAACGGCTCAGGCGCCGAGTTGTTTTTGGACTTCCGAGCTGAGCGTGCGACCATCGACGCGGCCATCGGCATTCGCGTTGACGATCTTCATCACGGCGCCCATTTCCTTGCGGGAGGTGGCGCCGGCTTCAGCAATGGCAGCCTGAACAAGCGCGGTGAGTTCCTCGGAGGAAAGGGGCTGCGGGAGGTAGGTATTGAGAATCGTGATCTCGTCCTTCTCGGTCGCTGCCATTTCGGGGCGTCCGCCCTTTTCAAAGGCTTCGACGGAATCCTGACGTTTTTTGACTTCCTTGCGAACGATGGCGAGGGCATCGGCATCATCGAGGGCTCCGCCGGCGCCGTGTTTCTCGATGGCAGAATTCATCAACGCGCTCTTGAGCATGCGGAGAACGCCGAGTTTGGCCGCCTCGCGAGCGAGCATGGCAGCTTTGATGTCTTGGTTAATGCGGTCTTGAAAAGTCATGTCTTTAAAAATGGAGTTAAATCACTTGCGGCGAAGCTTCATTTGCTTCGCATAGGAATTATCGATGATATCGAAAATGCGTTGGGCTGGAACCACCCGATTGCTTATGTAATCGAGGTTGCCGTCTTGTCCGATGATGGCGATGGCGAATCCAGTCGCAGCATCGTAGGCCGACGCGGTGGCCGACCCATTTGGAACAGTGAGGAACGGGATATTTGAGCGGATGACACCGGGCTCTGAAGAAAACGCCGCGATGCAGAGAGTTTCTTCCGCCGCGAAGCGTTCATAGATTTTTTGCAACTGGGCGACCTGCGCTCGGAAGGTCCGATTGGTCGGCGATGGAGCGACAACGAGGACGAGCGGATGACCGCGAAGGTCTTTGGATTTTTTGGCTGAGCCGGTGGAGTCCACCCACTCGAAGTCCGGCGAGGGCCGTGGCACCTCGGCGCGGAGCGGGCTTGCAAGAAGAAGGGCGAGGCCCACGAGCAAAAGAAACTTTTTCATACTTTCATCAACTCCGCTTCCTTCGCACCGACGACCTTCTCGATGTCGGCAACGGCTTTGTCTGTGAGTTTCTGAACCTGCGCCTCGGAGTCAGTCAGTTCATCCTCGGAGATTTTGGCATCCTTCTCGAGCTTCTTGGCGTTTTCGATTGCGGTGCGGCGGCAGGCGCGCACGCGGACTCGGGCGTCTTCCGCGATGCCTTTCACCGTGCGGGTCAACTCGCGACGACGTTCTTCGGAAAGCTCGGGAATCGGGAGGCGTATCACCTTGCCATCAGCGGCTGGAGTGATGCCGATGCGGGATTCGTTGATCGCACGTTCGATGTCGCGCGTGGTTGAGGCGTCGAAGGGTTGAATGACGAGTAGGCGAGGTTCCGGAGATGTGATGAGCGCGAGTTGCTTAAGCTTCATCGAGCTGCCGTAGCTTTGCACGTGGACGTCCAGATTTTGAAATTCATGCGCCATGAACTCCACGGCTTTTTCCATGCTTTCTTCCGCTTCAAAAAGGATTTCTTCGAGTGTCATAGTGTAGATTCTGGTTTGTCGGAAACGAGCGTGCCAACGGTCTCGCCGGTGATTGCAAGGCGAATATTATCGGGCTTGTTCATGTCAAAAACAATGATGGGCATCTTGTTGTCCATGCAGAGGCTGAACGCGGTGGAGTCCATCACTGCCAACCGGCGCGAGAGGGCTTCCGTGTACGTGATGTGGGAGAATCGCTTGGCGTCTGGGTTTTTAACGGGATCGGAATCGTAAATGCCGTCGACCTTGGTCGCTTTGAGGATCACTTGAGCTCCGATCTCGGCAGCGCGCAGGGCGGCGGTCGTGTCGGTCGAGAAAAACGGGTTTCCTGTTCCGGCCACGAAGATGACGACGCGACCGAGTTCCAAATGGCGGGTGGCACGACGGAGAATGAATGGCTCGGCGACATTCTGCATCTCGATGGCGGTCTGCACACGCACCGGAACGCCTTGGGCCTCCAGCGCGCTCATGAGGGCGAGGCCGTTGATGACTGTGGCCAGCATGCCCATGTAGTCCGCCGTGGTGCGATCCATCCCACGATGACTAGCTGCGAGGCCGCGCCAGATGTTGCCGCCGCCGATCACGATGGCCAACTCGACGCCCAGTTTCTGTGCCTCGGCGACCTGCGTGGCGATGCGCGCGACGATTTCAGGATGGATACTATCGCGGCTGCCCGGCTCACGAAGAACCTCGCCGCTGAGTTTGAGAACGACCCGTTTGTAGCGAACTGGAGATGGTTGAGACATGCGAAATTGCTGACTATCAAACCGCATCAGGCGGCTGGAGGGAAGGACAAATCAAAAGCCGTTCCGACCGGCATCGGAAATCCCCGCAAAAGTTCCCCTGCATTCAGGCGCTTGCGTCCCTCGAGTTGGACCGTGATCAGTCTCAGTGAACCGGTCCCCGCAGCCACGAGAAGCCCGTCGTTGCCGGATTCCAGGATTTCACCCGCAGGGCCGCTAGCTTCGCAGGCGGCGGCCTCGTGGATTTTTAGGAGGTGTCCACCCCAGCGTGCATAGGCTCCGGGCCAAGGTGACATCGCACGAACACGCAAAGCGAGCTTCGCGGCGGGCTGCTGCCAGTCGAGCCAGCCGTCGGTTTTTTTCATCTTCGAAGCATGGGTGGCCAGAGCAGGGTCTTGAGGACTCCGTGGCGCGTTGCCTGATTCTACGAGATCGAGGGCGCGGAAAAGGGCCGGTGCTGCCACGCTTGCCAAGCGGTCGTGAAGCTCGCCCGCCGTTTCTGTAGGCTGAAT
>RFZT01000021.1 GCA_009920585.1 bacterium | reverse complement strand
GTTTAGGAAGCCCATACGCGCGCAGGCTTTCATTGCACTCTCCAAAAAGCAAAGAGACATCAGCTTTGCGTCCGGCTCCGCTAACTCCGCTGGCGCTTGAAACCAGAATATCATCAGCGCAAATAAGTCCCTCGCGCAGGAGCGGAACCAAGGGCAGCAAGATGCTCGTCGGATAGCACCCCGCCGAACCCACGAGCTGCGCAGAGCGAATTGCATCCCGATGAAGTTCAGGCAGACCGTAAACAGCAGTTTTTAAAACATCAGGCGCGGGATGATCTTCACCATAAAACTCGCGATAGACTCCGGCATCGCGAAGACGAAAATCCGCACTCAAATCAATCACTCTCTTCCCCGCACGGCAAAGTGGCACCGCGAATTCCGCAGCCAATCCGTGAGGGAGGGCCAAAAAGAAATACTCCGCGCGTGAGGCCAGAAGGGCTTCAATCGAAGGTTCGGTAAAAACCAGATTTGCAAAGTCCCCCACCCCAGCGAGGCGTGGAAGAACGTCACCGGCAACTTTGCCTGCATGTTGACGGGACGTAATCGCAACGATCTCGACTTGCGGATGGCGTGCTAGGATCGCACACAATTCCTCGCCGGAATATCCATTCGCTCCGACAATGGCCACTGGGATGCGAGACATTGTTTTCATGGATAGTTTTTATTCAGCGGCCATGGAGCGTGCGCGCTCAAATCGAGCCAAGGTACGATCTTTGCCCAAGACTTCAAAAATCTCGTAAAGACCAGGCCCAACCGAACGACCACTCACAGCGACACGCGCAGGATGGACAAGCTCACCGGTCTTTACTCCAAGAGCTGCCGCCGTCTCCTTGAGTGCAGCCTCGACTGTGACATGCGTCCAGTCGCTCACCTTCACAAGAGAAGCTTCGAGGGCTTGCAAACGGCCGAGTGCACCCGGCTTTTTGAGACTTTTTTCGACAGCCTCAGGATCAAACGGAAACGTATCCGAGAAAAGAAAAGCGATCCAATCGGGCACATCGCTGAGGTGTTTGACCTTCGCCTTAACGATGGCGAGGGCCTGAATAAGGGCCTCATCCGTGCCATAGGCAATGCCGGCTTTATCCACGAAAGGCTTAGCGAGAAAATCGCATTTCTGCGATTCACTTTATCCAAGTCAAAAAGCGAAAGGATTTCCGCCGTAGTGAGTCGCTCACGGTTGTCCCCCGGCGACCATCCAAGCAAGCAGAGGTAGTTTGCTACTGCCTCGGGAGTGTATCCGCCATCCATGAAGAAGGTGATGCTCGAACCGCCATCTCGTTTACTGAGCTTCTTGCCCTCGGTATTCAAGATGAGTGGAATGTGGGCAAACTTGGGCGGCGTTACACCGAGCGCATTGTAAAGCTCGATGTGCTTTGGCGTGTTGGAAAGGTGGTCTTCACCACGAATCACGTGAGTGAGCTGCATTTCGATGTCGTCCACCACATTCACAAAATGGAAAATCCACGATCCATCGGGACGACGAATCGTCATGTCGGGATGCGTAGCGGGATTCGACATATCGAACTCGATGCGACCGCAGATGAGGTCCTCGACGACGACGGTTTTGCGGGGTGAACGGAAGCGGATCGCCCCATTATCCTCGTAAACATGCCCACCCGCTTCGAGCGTGGCCAAATGCTTGGCATAGATATCCGAGCGCTCGCTTTGCTGGTAGGGGCCAAAGGGACCTCCCTTGTCCGGACCTTCATCCCAATCCAGACCAAGCCAGTTCAATCCATCATAAATCACTTGGCGCGCTTCTTCAGTATTCCGCTTTTCGTCGGTATCCTCAATGCGGAGGATGAATGTCCCTCCATGCTGGCGGGCGTAGAGCCAATTAAAAAGGGCCGTCCGGGCTCCCCCTACGTGAAGGTATCCGGTCGGTGATGGAGCAAAACGAGTGCGAACTGTCATTCAAACAGAAAACGTGATTCCGCGTAGGAAAACAAGACTTCAAGCTAAGCATCCGAATCCGCCACTCCCATGCACGTCCTATCTGTCTGCGGAAATGGAAAATTGCCCCTTTCAATGCCCTGTGGCTTTGTGACTGAATGTGATCCTTGTGTCTGAAAAAAACTCCGCCCTCATCTCCGTTGAAGCGACACTGAAAAGCGGGCAAGTCTTCCACTGGGATCCATTACCTGATGGATCGTGGATAGGCCTTATCAGCGACCATCTGGCGCGCGTTTCGGAGAAAAACCAACGTCTCGTCATCGATCAAGGAGATCCTGAAATTCTCAATCGCTATTTTGCCCTCGATCATCCACTGGAGCAGATTTACGCCGCTTTTCCAAAAGATCCGCTCAGTCAGGAAGCCCTCACCCTTTGCAACGGCCTGCGCATCCTTCGTCAACCAAGATGGGAATGCCTTGCCACTTTCATCACTAGCTCTATGAAGCAGGTCGCGCACATAAGAGCCATGTCGATCGCGATCCGAAACCGGATTGGCACGCCAGTGCCTGGATCACCCCATCCAGCCTACCCTTCCTTCGAACGCCTAGCGCGTTCAGACGAAAAAACCCTGCTCGAATGCGGACTTGGCTACCGCGCCGAGAACCTCCTCAAAACCGCCCGCCTCCTCACTGAAGGATCCATCGATTTGGAAGCCCTCCAAAAGCGATCCACCTCAGAACTGCGCACTGCACTCATGACTCTTCCGGGTGTCGGCGTGAAAGTCGCCAATTGCGTTTTGCTATTTGCCTATGAACGACTCGACGCCGTGCCGATCGACGTGTGGATTCATCGCATTCTTCTCGCTATGCGAAATGGCCGAGAGGGGACACCAACACAACTTGCGAACTACGCACGACGTCGCCTTGGCCCCTATGCAGGCTACGTGCAGCAATACCTCTTCCACCGAGCGAGAACGGATAAAAAGAAAGCACGCCCCAGCGCACTAAAATCCGCCGATCCCAAAAATTCCTACACGCAATCGCGAGCATAAAAACTCTCGCGAACTACTTGGCGCCAGCCGCCGCTTGAGCCTTCACTGCCGCATCAAACTTCGCCATCGCCTTAGCCGGATTTTTTTCAAAGGTTTTCTTGCAGTCCTTACAGCAGAATTTGATTTCCTGCCCCTCGTAAACAAGCGCAATAGGTTTCCCCATGGAGCCCAGTGCCTCTTCAGAAATAACACAGTCTGGAAGCGGATATGGCTTCACTGCGGTCTTCTCGTCCGCGTGCAAGGATGGGATAATTGTTAAGAGAGTGAGAATGGCGGTGATAAAGAAGGGATTCATGACTATGCATCTCACTATACCCATTGAGGCAAGTCACCTGCAATACCCATAAGAGACAGCAAATGCTCATCGATAATTATTCCCGCGTCCCGTTGTTCGAGTATAAATAAAAAACGATGTCGAAAAGTTTCAGCCTCTTTCTAGCCCTACGCTATCTTAAGCCCAAGCGGACGTTTCTCTCTACGATCACACTCGTATCGATATTGGGAGTCACTTTAGGCATCATGGTTTTGATTCTCGTGATCTCGGTGATGACCGGATTTGAGCAGGAACTACGCCGAAAAGTGATCGGCTTCGATGCTCACTTGGTCGTAGGAAATAGCGGCGTAATCGAGGACTGGGAAAAGACACGCGACATCTGCATTGGCACTCCTGGCGTGACCGCTGCAGCTCCATTTGTTCAAGGTCCGGTGATTGTTGAGTATCAGCACCGCCGCCTTGCCCCCAAAATCCGCGGCGTCGATCCAGAGCTCGAAAAGGGTGTCGTGAATATCTCCGATTTTATCGTCGAAGGGACATACGATCTGGATGGAAGCAAGACAGTACTTGGTTCCGAATTGGCTCGAGAACTGGGCGTCACCGTTGGAGAAAAAATTACGATATTTTCTCCTGGGAATTTCAACAACATCCTCGATGAGATCGACCGCATCGAGCGTTCGTCAGATAAAACCAAGGATGTCTCTTCCCTTAAGGAAATGATCCTTCCCACCGAACTCGAAGTCTCCGGCATTTTTGAAAGCGGTCGCTACTTATACGATAGCGAGTTCCTCATTGTTCCACTGCATATCGGACAGGAACTCTACAATCTCGGCGGTGCCGCCCACGGACTCGCATTGCGAACCCAAAACGCCAACTTGGCAGATCAGATTCGAGACAAACTCGCCCCGCTCCTTCCGAGCTCCCAGCATGCCCTCACTTGGATTGATATGAATAAGCAGATCTTCGATGCGATACGAATGGAGCGGAACGTCATGTTTTTTCTTCTGATGTTCATCATTCTCGTAGCGGCATTTGGCATCATGAATACGCTCATCACCGTGACCGTTCAGAAAACACGCGAGATCGGCGTCATGAAGGCCCTTGGAGCGCAAACCCACCAGATCATTGGTGTCTTCTTGGCCCAAGGCATGGTCGTCGGCGTCTTCGGCACAGCCACCGGCCTAGCGCTCGGGATCAGCATGGTGCAATATCGCAACGAGGTGAGCCGTTTCCTTTCCAACACCTTTCACATCGAGATCTTCCCTCCCTCGGTGTACCAGTTCAGCGAAATCCCGGCAGAGATCGTGCCGTCCGATGTGGCGATCATCTGTCTGAGTGCATTTGCGATATGTTCGCTCGCGGCTTTGATTCCGGCTTGGTTCGCGGCGCGCCTGGACCCCGTGAAAGCCCTCCGTCACGAGTGATTTGACAAATATCAATTGCTTCTATTATCTGAATCCATGTCCGAAATCACCGCCGACCCACAAGACTCACTCATCCGCACTGTTTTGATCTCAGCCAGCGTCTGTGCTGTCCTAGGATTTCTCACGACTGTCTTGACTGTAGCAGTAATGGTCTCCTTGAATTTCAATTTTTTGAATTGGATGGAGTAATCTCCGTTTCGCTTTGTTCTGCGGCTGCGCAAAAGCAGGCCCCCAATAAAATCAGCCCCCCAGCGATATAAACCCACATGAGCGCTAGCATGAGGGCCCCAAACGATCCGTAGATGGCATTATAATTCACGATCTTGGCGACGTAGTTACCGAAGAGTCCTTGCCCCACTTGCAAGGCGAGAGTGATGACTAGAGCCGCTCCCCATATTTGCTTGAAGAAAATCTTGCGTCCAGGAGCCAACACGTAAAGCGCACTGAGGGCATAAAACGTCAGCCCTCCCGCCACTAGATACCTGCCGCAACTTAGGGTCAACGCAATCGCGTGGAACTTCATGTTCGGCATCTGATCCTTTAGCAACTCCTCCAAGAGCGCAAAGAACTCACCCGCTGCCTGGAGCGCCACTGGGGCCACAAGACCAATTCCTAGCGCACTTGCAAGCACTCCCATCATGAGCAGATTTTTGAGGGGTAGCTTCCACCACGGAATATCAATCCGATGCCATGCCCGATTCACCCCTTGAACAAGCGCTTGAAAAAAACGAATCGAACACCAAATCAATATGAACAGGGAGAGAAGGCTAACGCCGTTGCGAGACTTATGGAGAGCTTCCGCCATGTGCCAAACCAGTTTTTGCTGGGCTAACTCCATCGGAAAAAAGTTTTCCGCTGTCGCAATCACCACCTCTGGCTTCACGATCACCGAACCGAGAACGAGAAAAAGCGCGAAAAGAGGAACGAGAGAAAAAAGCGCATAATAAGCAAAGGAGGCTGCACGCTGTTCACCCTCGATTTCAATAAAAATCAAAACAGCATCACGGGTGAGCTTCCAGCCATTCCGCAGAAATGTCTTAATCAAGCGCATGGAGGGAGGTAGAGTAAACCCGAAAACAGCTTTTTAGACAGGATTTACAGGATTAACAAGAGCGGTTTCCGAAAGCGGCGAACCCAACAAAACGATCCAATTGGATTCGCTCTAATTCATTCACCCTCTTTGCTCTTTGTTCTCTGTGGTTAATTCCGCCGGATTCGGGGTAAATCAAACACGACCGCGTATTCCAATCGCATATCCGATCTAGCAGAGGCCAATGGCCGAGGCCAAAAAAACGCGAATGGCATTGCTGCCATCCGCGTTTGTAAGCTGATCGTGAGAGATTACAAGCCCACTTGAACGGTGAGAGAGGACTTCTTCTCGTCTTTTCCGTCCTGACCTTCTTTGGATTTGTCTTTCTTGCAACCATCACAGGAACCGGCAAAAACGGAGGAGGCGGTGAAGGCTACAACTACTGCTGCACAAACGATGAGGTGTTTCATATAGGATTTTACGCTCGCTCAGAAACAAGCGCTGTCAATGAGATATTCTCCGTAAAATTAGGCTCGGCTCATGTAGGTGCCGTCGACCGTGCTGACCTTCACCAATTCGCCTTCTTTAATGAACAAAGGCACGTTGATAATCTTGCCAGTCTCCAGTGTCGCCTGCTTCTGCACGTTGTTAGCAGAGTCACCACGAACTCCCTCGGGAGATTCAGTGACTTTAAGAACCACAGAAGATGGTATCTCAATTTGAGCTGGGCGACCTTCGATGCTAAGGACTTCGACTTTGAGATTCTCGACGAGATATTGTTTAGCGTCAGCAATGAGTTCTTCGTTCAACGTGATCGTCTCATAGGTCGCGGTATCCATGAAATGGTAGCCATGATGGTCACTGTAGCTGAACTCGAGTGGTTGGCGCTGAACGTCCACCACGTCTACCTTTTCCGTCGAAGAGAATCGGATATCGGCAGACTTTCCCGTTCCGATATACCGGACAATGCATTGCACGAATGCACGAAGATTGCCTGGTGTGCGATGTTGAATTTCAAGAACAATGGCCGGATTTCCGTTGTAACGGATGGCCATCCCTTTGCGAAGATCGTTGGCTGCTGGCATAAATAGAGTCCTGGGTGCACCAATCGCACGAGGAAAAAGCTAACAACACCTAGAGGCTGGATGTTTTTTTTCGCCAGTTGACTAAATCTGAAGCGGTATCAGATGGCTGCCTTACATGGATTCGAACCATGACAAAATGATCCAGAATCATTTGTGCTACCGTTACACCATAAGGCAAAATGGGGAGCGAGAATCTACGCTTTGCTCAAGCGTTGGGTAAAGATGTTTTTCGGATTTTTCACGCCTTGAGGACGACCCTGTAACGAGGGCTTCCATTCTCGAGGCGGTCGATGGCTTTATTGACTTCGGAAAGCGGAAACTCCTCCACCATGGGCGCGATGCCGTGGCGGGCGCAAAACTCAAGCATGAGTGCCGTGGTGGCTGGGCTCCCAAGTGGGGAACCGGAGAAGGAACGCTGCCCCATGATCAGTGGGAACGCCTCCAGTGCGACCGGTTCGGGAATAGCTCCGACTGTGTGTAGGCGTCCCTTGGGAGCAAGAGCCGCGACATAAGCCATCCACTCAAGCGGGACGGCGACAGTGCTGATGATGAAATCAAAACGACCCGCTTCGGCTTTTAGAGCTTCGCTATCGCGGGAGTTAACGACGCGATGGGCACCAAGCTTGGTGAGTTCGTCCGCTTTATCGGGCGTGGAGGAAAAGGCCGTGACTTCGCAGCCCCACTTATTGAGAAACTGGATAGCAAGGTGGCCAAGTCCGCCAGCACCTATGACTCCGACACGATCAGTCGGTCGGACATTAAATTCCACGATGGGACTGAAAACTGTAATGCCACCGCAAAAGAGGGGGCCTGCGCTGACGGCGGGTAAAGCTTCGGGAATTTTGATAGCCCAAGCCCAGTGGGCTCGTACGAGATCCGCGAATCCCCCATGACGACCTACGATCGTTCCTTCACCGGATCCACAGAGATTGTGGTCGCCACCCATGCATTGAGGGCAAGTCATACAGCTCTCCGAAAACCAACCGAGGCCGACACGATCACCGACCTTGAGATTCTTGACCAACGATCCAACAACTTCGACTCGTCCGACGACCTCATGGCCGGGAACCAGCGGGTAGGTCGTGAAGCCCCACTCATTGCGAAGCATGCTCAAATCGGAATGGCAAATACCGCAATACTCGACGCGGATATCGACATGCTCGGCATCGATGGGCGGCAACTCGTATGTGAAAGGCGTGAGTGGCGAACTCGGTGATGTGGCGGCGTAGGCGTGAACAGTAGACATAAAGAGACGAAGATGACTTGAACTAGCGGATGATTCCGCGCTGACTGGCCGCAATGAAGTCTAGGAGGACCTGAATGACGTCAGGCCCGCTGTGATCGAGAGCGATTTTCTCGCACGCTTGTTTCACGTTGAGATTCGAACGGTAAAGCAGGCGGTAGGCCTCGCGAAGGGCTCGGGTCGAGTCTGCAGAAAAACCATGGCGCTCCAGACCAACTTGATTGATGCCTCGCACTTCGGCCGGATTTCCATCTGCTATCATGAATGGCGGGACGTCCTGAACGATCTTGGTGCAACCCCCGATAATGGAATTGCGCCCGATTCGGCAAAATTGATGAACTCCGGAAAGCCCGCCAATGATGGCATGATCTTCTACAGTCACATGGCCCGCAATAGTTCCGTTGTTCGAGAAAATAACGTGATCGCCGACAGTGCAATCATGGGCGATATGCGAGTAGGCAAGGAAGTTGCCATGAGAACCGATGACGGTCTTCGTTCCTGGAAGGGTACCTCTGTTGACCGTACAAAACTCACGAAAAGAATTGTGGTCGCCAATCTCGAGATAGGTCGGCTCGGCTGTGTATTTCAAATCCTGAGAACGTTGCCCGATCGAGGAGTGAGGATAAAAAACATTCTCCTGTCCGATGCGCGTGGGGCCAGCGATGGATATATGACTGATTAGACGCGTACCACTGCCAATCTCGACTAAGGGACCAACATGACAGAAGGGCCCGATCTCCGCATCGGGATGAACGACGGCGCTGGGATCAACGACAGAACTGGAGTGGATACGTGTCATCTATCAACAAGTCCGAATAGAAGGATCGCCTCAGAAACAACCTCGCCGTTGACGAGGCATCGGCAAGAGGCCTTGCCAAGGCGTTTTTTTGCACTGGTGAGCTCACACTCAATGAAGAGTGTATCGCCTGGCATGACGGGCTTGCGGAACTTCACTTCATCGGCGCTCATGAAATAACCAATTTTGCCGGCATTCTCGGTTTTCCTCATCATGACGATACTGGAAACTTGAGCCATGGCTTCGAGTTGAAGAACACCCGGCATGACGGGATGGCCAGGGAAGTGACCTTGAAAATAAGGTTCGTTGATCGAGACCGCTTTGACCCCGGTAGCCTTTAACTCGCCTTCGAAATTAATAATGCGATCGACCATAAGGAATGGGTAGCGATGTGGGAGTGTCTGCATGACGCCCATGATGTCCAATCCGCCATCATTAGCAGGTGCCGACATGACGGCTGGGACAACGAGAGACTTACAACGCTCCGCTAAGATTTTAGCAGCTTCCGTATTAATTCCGTGGCCGGGTTTGATGGCGATCACATGGGCCTTCAAGAAACGACCACAGAGGGAAAGATCGCCAACGATGTCGAGGATCTTGTGACGCACAAACTCATCAGGGAAGCGGAGCGGTTCCTTGCTAAGAACGCTATCACCACGTGCGACGATGGCATTTTCCAGGCTACCACCTTTGATGAGACCTTTATCCATGAGATGCTTCACATCCTCGTAAAAAACAAAGGTGCGAGCGGGAGCGATTTCTTTTTCGTAAAAATCGGCCGTGATCTCGGCGGAGAGAAATTGAGTGAATCGGCCTTCCGGGCCGACCTGCGTGCAGGAAACTCGGAACTTGGTATCGGGGAGAATGACGAGCACGGAACCATTAGACTCGACTGTGATTGGCTCCTTGATCTGAAGGTAGCGGCGATCTGCATCTTGGGTGACGATGCCAGCCTCTTTAATAAGCGATATGTAGGCCGAGGCACTGCCATCGCCGATCGGGGGCTCATTGGCGTCCATCTGAATGAGGGCATTATCCACTCCCATGCCAGTGAGCGCGGAAAGAACATGCTCTACGGTGTGGATTTTCACCGCCCCTTGAACAAGTGTGGTTGCACGTTCGACACCATGCCCTACCGGTGCCGGAAGAATGGTGAGGGTCACATTTTCGCCGGTATGAAGTGCACTACCGGTGAGGCTGGCTGAGGAAGCTAGAGTGCGTTGTTTTTCCACGATACGAATGGGATTTTAGGCTGAGACCTCATCTGCAGTGAAGAGGAGGTCAATGTATTTGAGATTGGATTGATGGAAGCGTTGAAGATGTCGGCTCCTGACAGTCGATAACCGTGGGTCATCGGGCTGAAGAGGACTTGTCGGAATATGAGCGGATTTTACCATCGAGAATTTGTATGCGGGAGGTTGCGAGGGAAGCAACCGATTCGCTGTGCGTAACAATAATCAGCGTGGCAATTTTTTGGGAAGCAATCTTTGAGAGGGTTTCGCAAACAATGTCGGCATTTGCTGAATCGAGATTTCCGGTAGGTTCGTCTGCAAGGAGAAGTTTCGGGCTTCCGGCAATGGCTCGGGCGATGGCGACGCGCTGCATTTCACCACCACTAAGTTGATGCGGAAAATGGGTTGCGCGTTGGGAAAGACCAACGAGATCGAGCATTTCCGCCACGCGAGGCGCAGCCAACTTTGCAGAATCTCCCCTCAGAAGAAGCGGCAACTCCACATTTTCGCGAACGTTCATCGCTGGGAGGAGGTTGAAAAACTGAAAAACAATCCCCAACGTGTGACGGCGATAGTGAGTGAGTTCTTTTTCACCTGCGTTATGAAGAGGTATCCCATTCACAAAAACCTCCCCTGATGTCGGATGATCCAAGCCTCCAAGGATATTGAGCAACGTGCTTTTGCCGCATCCACTGGGGCCCGTTACCGAAACAAAGTCCCCACTCGGAATTTGCAGTGACACATCATCCAGTGCGCGGACCTCGCCAGTGCCAGAGGAATAAATGCGTGAGACATTTTTAAGATCGATCATGCTTAAGTCGATACTCTCCGCGACATGAGCCACGATCAAGCAGACTTCGAGATCATCGGTGAAACTTCCGATTTGATTGCCGTCAACAAGCCGGCAGGATTGCTCGTGCACCCGACCAAACCTGGCGGACCTCGCACACTCTGGGATGCATTGAAGGATCTACTGGGCTACGAGATCGCCAATGGCGGGCAAGTTTCGTTGATCAACCGACTCGACCGAGAAACGAGCGGCCTCGTCCTTGTCGCTAAAAATGCAAGCGCTGCGCGGCGTGCTGCCATGGCAATGCAAGAGGGCAAAATCCAGAAAAGCTATCTCGCCCTAGTGAATGGCATTCCCTCTATGAATGAATTTAGCGTCGATGCTCCCATCATCCGAAAAGGCGAGGTCACGGAAACGAAAATCCACCTCCAACGCATCATCCACACAGCAGGAGCTCAGGCCCTCACCCATTTCAAAAAACTGAACCACTTTGAAAATACAACTGGGGCATTTTCTCTCCTCGAAGCCCGACCAATCACGGGAAGGACTCACCAGATTCGCGTTCACATCGCCTCGCTTGGGCACTTTGTCATTGGTGATAAGATCTACGGGCCATCAGAGGATCTGTATTTGGAATTTGTGAAATCGGGATGGACGCCCGCCCTATCTTCGCGACTGAACTTCCCTCGTCATGCCTTGCACTCCGCGAGTCTCTCGATCGAATGGGATGGCAACCACCTTGAGTGGCAGTGTCCGCTTCCTCGCGATATGCGAGATTTTATGACGCAGACCTATTTTCCCCTCGCCGCAAGCAACAACCCTGCCGCCTTGTGGTAGGTTTCTTCCCACTCCATCATCGGATCGGAATCCGCTACTATCCCCGCCCCAACATGGAAATGGGCGCGATCGCCTTCAAATACGGCCGTTCGTATGGTCATCGAAAATTGGCTTTCTCCATTGTATCCAAAATACCCAATTGCTCCGGTGTAAAGACCTCGAGAAGTGGGCTCGAGTTCATGAATGATCTCCAGAGCGCGTTTCTTAGGGGCGCCGGAAATAGATCCCCCGGGAAAACAAGCACGCAAGGCGGCCACGTGACTCACCTCAGGGCGCAACTCTCCGACTACCGTCGAAACAAGATGGAATACCTGCTCATACGCTTCCAACTTGAGTAACTCGGGCACACTGACCGAACCGTATTCGCAAACACGACCAAGATCATTGCGCTCCAGATCGGTGATCATGATCAGTTCGGCTATCTCTTTAGCTGACTCGACGAGCTCCATGGAACTGAGGTGATCACTTTGTTGATCCGCCTTACGGGGACGAGTCCCCTTGATTGGTCGCGTGGAAATCTGCCTTCCCGCCATTCGCAAAAAGCATTCTGGAGAAGCTGAGGCAATTTTTATATTACCTCCGTTAAGGTAAGCTCCATAAGGCGCGGGTGAGTGTTCGCGCAACCGCTCGTAGTAATCCCAAGGATCACCATCGAAAGCAGAATGAAAGGGGTGACTGAGACAGACTTGATAAATATCGCCAGCGGCAATGTAGGATTTTGCACGTTCGACCATTTCGAGAAAAACCTCCCGCTTAATAGATGGTTGAAAATCCAAGCTCAGGCTGGAGGGGGCAGGAGCTTTGAAAACACTTTCCATCGGCGAATTTTTCCAGGATTTAGTATCGTGCGAGTAGGCGTGGAAGCGGTCATAGAAGGAAAAATGGTACTCCCCATCGAATCCAACCCAACCGATAGCCCCTCCGCCATCCGAGAATGCGGTCATTCTTTTTTGGAGTTCTTGCTCCAATTTTGTCCAGTCATGACCACTCAAGGTGAGATCAGGCTCACACGCTAGGATCGAGAGCGCACCCGCCATGGGGAGGGAGGAGTCGAGAAAAGCAAAGCCCTCGCGATGGCGCATCGCTCTGGCCGCTTCGATCGGCTTTGGCATGAAAGTCTCCCTGTAATTACTCATCCTCTTGCCAACTGATCTCAAAATTGCTGTATTTTCAAGTGCGCTGCTTTGCGCTTTTTTCCGATGCGATATATCCCGACACTTCTTTTTTGTGCGTTCATGCCGTTAGGTTTGGTTGGCCAGGAGACTCCAGCGACTCCCGAAACCTCCCCCACCCCAGCAGCGACTCCGCAAGAAGCCGCATTGACATTGAATCCGCCTGCCGCAGCACCTAGCCCAACTAGCGACCGAGATTTCATCAAACTCCCAGAGGCATCCTCTCCCAACGATGCCGCAGCGACCAAGGATACTGATGTCACCCTCACGGGAGAAGTCCCATCAAACTCGGGCGAGTCTGATACCATTACGGATCCCAACGATCTCATGCCTCAGGACTCACCGACCCAACTGCCAGTCGATGCCGCCGCACTTGCCGCAGCCAGCGAGGAACAGGAAATCAAAGTCAAAATCCGCTACAAAGAAACCCGCCTAAAGGTCGAAAAAACTCCCGCCTTAGAAGCTCTCTTAGCCAAGGCGAAATCGGCTCGCAACTTTGAATCCGAGCGGGCCGCCTACCGTGAATATTACCGCGAACTTTTTCGGAGAATGAAAAAACTCGATCCGACGCTCACAAAGAAATGCGACGCCATGGAGACGGCCTATCTAAGCCGACTCGCCCAGACCCGCATCGAGCCGACTATTCCTTTGGAACCCCCGCCCAAACCCTCTCCCCTCGCGAACTAAAATTCAAAAGCCCAATCACACGCTGCAATAATCCATCATGAGTTTATCCACCATCCCGGAGATGAAAATATTTTCGGGAAACGCACACCCCGTACTCGCTCGCGACATTTGCCATTTCCTCGGTAGCGAGTTGGGAGATGCTACTGTCAGTTCTTTCCCCGACGGCGAGACCTTCGTTAAAATCAACGACAACATTCGCGGTCGCGATGTATTCATCATTCAACCCACCTGCCCGCCAACGAACCAGAACCTGATGGAGCTTCTGATTATGGTCGATGCCGCCCGCCGCGCCAGCGCTGCTCGAATTACCGCAGTGATCCCCTTCTTCGGCTATGCCAGACAGGACCGCAAAGACCAACCACGCGTCCCGATCACAGCGAAGCTCGTCGCGAATCTCATTGCCGCCGCAGGAGTGAACCGTGTGTTGACGATGGATCTTCACGCACAGCAATTGCAGGGCTTTTTTGATATTCCCGTCGATCACCTTCATGCCCTGCCCGTGATGGTGGACTATATTCGCAGCCTGAATATCGAGAACCTCATTGTAGTTTCTCCCGACGTTGGTGGAGTGAAAATGGGGTCTGCCTTTGCGTCCGCTCTCGGCACCCGTCTCGCCATCGTCGTCAAACAAAGAAAAAGCGCTACCGAGACCGAGGCCTCCCACATCATCGGTGATGTCGCAGGAAAAAACATCCTCATCATTGATGACCTTACCGAAACTGCTGGCACAATCACCAGCGCGGCAAAGATTTTAAGAAAACACGGGGCATTGGATATTTATGCTGGCGTTTCTCACGCCGTTCTGACAGATTTGGCCGTTGAGCGTTTAAAGGACTCCGATATCAAGGAGTTAATTTTCACGAATAGCGTTCCGGTTCGTCTCACACCTGGCAGCAGAGTGACAGGACTCTCTGTCGCAGAACTACTCGGTGAAGGCATCCGGCGCATCCACGACGATGAGTCCGTAAGCTCGCTCTTTGAATTGAAACCAAATAAGTAAGTTACATCTATGGCCAAGCAAGTTAAACTAATAGCACGTCCCCGTACCGAAAGCGGTCGCAATGCGGTAAAAACCGTCCGCGCCCGTGGAGGAGTACCAGCCGTGATCTACGGTGCACGCACCACTCCATCCAACCTCGAAGTCGTCCGCCGTGATCTCGAAGTCATCCTCTCTCACTCCGTGGGCGAAAACATTCTCGTCGATCTCGAAATCCAAGAAGGTTCCAAAGTTACCAACCAGCTCACCCTCATTCAAGAGGTTCAGCATCACCCGATCCGTCGCCAGATCCTGCACGTTGACTTCCACGCCGTATCAATGACGGACAAAATCAACGCTGAGATTTCGGTTGAGGCTTTTGGCGAATCCGATGGTGTGAAAAATTTCGGCGGCTTGCTGGAGCAAAACATGCGCTCATTGAGCATCAGTTGCCTGCCACAGAATTTGCCAGAAATCATCAAGGTCGACATCAGCGCCTTGAAAGTCGGTGATTCCCTGCACGTTCGTGACATCGTTTTGCCAGAAGGCGTCGAAGTCAACGACGATGCGGAACTCACTGTTTTCATTGTGGCTGAGCCGAAAGTAGCAGAAGCCACTCCAGCAACCACCTCCGCCGCAAAAGGCCCCGAGGTCATCAAAGAGAAAAAGGTCGAAGCCGCAGCCCCCAAGAAGTAGTCCCTTCTCCGCGTGGAAAAAACGGCAGCATTTCGTCTCGTGGCCTGCTTGGGAAACCCAGGCAAGGAATACGCAGGCACCCGCCACAATGTCGGGTTTCTTGTCGCGGACGAACTCGCCCGCCGCAATGCCGCCTCTTTTTCGTTCGAACCGAAATGGAACTCTGACACCGCTAAGGTCGGCGGTCGCACAATCATGAAGCCACAAACCTTCATGAACCTGAGCGGCGAAGCCGTGGGAGATTTTTCGAGGTATTACAAGATCCCGACAAATGAGGTGATGGTCGTCCTTGACGACGTTTCCCTTCCACTCGGGACCCTTCGACTTCGAAAATCCGGCAGCGCAGGTGGACACAATGGCCTAGAATCCATCCTCGTCCATCTCAGCACCGAAGCGGTTCCCCGCCTCCGTGTAGGAATCGGCCAACCCGACGGCAGCGCCCTTCACGATCATGTGCTGGGACGCTTTAGCAATGAAGAACTACCCGCCGTTGAAGAAAGCGTGACTCGCGCCGCCGATGCATTTGAATATGCAAATGCCCATGGCATCGACGCCGCAATGAATCAATTTAACCAGAAAAACCAAGAATAATGAACAGATACGAAGCACTACTCGCCCTTAACACTAAGGGCAAAGAAGAAACCATCAAAGACACGATCGAGCGTTTGGAGAAAGTACTCCAAAACGAAGGTGCACGCATTGAACAAGTGCAACGCCTCGAAAAACGCGAACTCGCTTACGAGTCCCAACACACCAAAAGCGCTTATTTCGTGAATTACATTTTCGAAGCCGCGCCGACCATCATCGAAAAAGTCCGCGCCAAGTTCAAATTGGACAACGATATTTTGCTGCAAAACTACATGCAGCTTCCCGCTAAAAAAGCCGCAGCTACTGCTGCCGCCTAACCTTAACACACTCGTAATCCCATATGGCGAACGTCAACAAAGTTATCCTCATCGGCAACGTGACTCGCGACCCTGAGGTCAAGTTCACATCCAAAGGCAGCGCAGTTGCCGACATCGGCCTCGCCATCAATCGCAACTACACGCTCGATAACGGCGAGAAACGCGAAGAGACCACCTTTGTGGACGTCGAGCTATGGGGTCGCCTTGCGGAAATCGCTGGGGAATACGCTAAAAAAGGCCGCCCAGTCTACATCGAAGGTCGCCTTCGTATGGACACTTGGGACGATAAGGCCAGCGGACAAAAACGTAGCCGCATGAAGGTGGTCGGTGAAAACCTCCAACTTCTCGGCTCCCGCACGGGTGGCGAGGCTCCTTCGGGGCCACGTGGTGATCAT